>NZ_JBYCKP010000524.1:0-8178 GCF_057473445.1 Acidithiobacillus sp. TH-A36
TTGCGCCTGTTGCTTGACGATGTTTTGTAAGGACCAGTAATCATAGTAGCTGGGCATCACTTTCACGACAAAAGCAATGGCCAGTACCAGCATCAAAATCCAGAAAATCACCCCGATAAGACCGATGCCAGCCTCCGGGGATGATAACTCAGCAGTGTTTTGGGGCAGACTGCCGAGCTTGCGGACAAATGGATTATAAACTTGCATTGAGGGAATCTCCCAAAACTCTGGATGGACTTATGCCCGCCATTTAGACGCCAACGATGCTTTATGCAAGTGTATTCAACAAGAATTAATGCTGACCATCCAGCGAACGGCCAATCTGCTTCCAACGAATAGACCAGTCTTCTGCATCCCAGGAAAACCACACAAACATGGCTTTACCGACAATATTGCGCTCTGGCACTACACCCCAGAAACGACTGTCATTACTGTTATCCCGGTCATCTCCCATCATGAAATAGGAATGGGGGGGGACTTTATAGGGTCCAAAATTCATCTGGGCTTCAGGCGTATCAAACTCAATAATGTGAAAATGGTGGCCACCCAATTCCTGGGCATATTCTTTGGTGGGAATGACCATGCCCTCGGCACCCTGTCCTTCTGGACGGTAATTAAAATTCCCGATAAATTTTTGCGGGACCAGTTTGCCGTTGATGTAGAGGTCATTACCCTTCACTTCGATCGTATCACCAGGAAGACCGATGACCCGTTTGATATAGTCAATGCGGGGGTTTTTGGGATAACGAAACACCATAATATCTCCGGCTTCTACCGGGCTGCCCCAGGTTAAGGGGGTATGAATGAGGGGGAGTCGCAAACCCCACTGAAATTTGTTGACCAGAACAAAGTCACCGACCCGAAGGGTTGGAATCATCGAGCCCGATGGGATCTGGAACGGTTCAAACAGAAAGGAACGAATTAAAAAGACAACGAGCAGCACCGGAAAAAAACTGCGCGCATATTCTACAATGAGAGACTCACGGGTTTCCTTGTCGCGCCTGCGCCGCAGAAAAACAATATCTACCAGCCAGATCAGACCAGATAACAGCACCGCCAAAAACAAACCCAAAGTAAAATCCATTGACGTTTTTCCTTCCTTTTTAGCGTTTATCGCTCTTGAGTACCGCCAGAAAAGCTTCTTGCGGAATTTCCACGTGTCCAACCTGTTTCATACGCTTTTTGCCCTCTTTTTGTTTCTCCAGCAATTTTCTCTTGCGGGAAACATCCCCGCCATAACATTTGGCAAGCACGTTTTTACGCATTGCCTTGACGGATTCTCGGGCAATAATTCGGGCACCAATCGCCGCTTGTATGGCCACTTCGAACATTTGTCGGGGAATAAGTTCACGTAAACGGGTAACCAGCTCACGCCCGCGACGCTCGGAAACATCGCGATGGACAATCCAGGACAGGGCGTCCAGCTTTTCGCCATTAATCAAAATATCCATTTTAACCAGTGGGCCGCTTTCAAAACGGGCAAACTCGTAATCCATGGACGCGTAACCGCGACTGACTGATTTCAAACGATCAAAAAAGTCCAGGACCACCTCATTATGGGGTAAGTCATAACGCAACATCACCTGCCCCCCCGTAAACTGCATATTTTTCTGCTGGCCACGCCGTTCTTCGCACAAGGCAATCACCGGACCCAGATAGGTTTCCGGCACCAGAATATTGGCGCTGATGACCGGCTCCTGAAAATCGGCGATTTTCTGGACGGGGGGCAATTCTGCGGGATTGGAGATTTTCAGAGTCTGCCCATCGGTGGTAATCACCTGATAAACCACGGTGGGTGCGGTGCTGATGAGTTCGAGCTGATATTCCCGTTCCAGGCGTTCCTGAACAATTTCCATATGGAGCAAGCCGAGAAACCCACAACGGAAGCCAAAGCCCAAAGCCTGCGAAGTTTCGGGTTCAAATTGCAGGGCCGCATCATTCAGACGCAATTTCTGCAAAGCTTCACGAAAATCCTCATAATCGGATGAATCAACCGGATACAAGCCGGTAAACACTTGCGGTTGCACCTCGCGAAATCCCGGCAAAGCCTGGGACGCTGGCCGATCCTGTTCAGTCAGGGTATCACCTACCCGCGCGCCTTCAATACTTTTGACTCCGGCGATAACAAACCCCACGGCACCTGTTTCCAGTGCCGGTACGATCAACGATTTCGGGGTAAAAACCCCTACTTTTTCGACCACATAATTTTTCTGCCCGACCATGGTAACGACCCGCTGACCGGGCCGGATGGATCCGTTCATGACCCGCACCAGCACTACAGTACCCAAATAGTTGTCAAACCAGGAGTCAATAATGAGCGCCTGCAAAGGTGCGTTAGCATCCCCTTGGGGAGCGGGAATCTTTTCAACCACTTTTTCGAGAATCTCGCGAATGCCGATACCTTCCTTGGCGCTGGCCTCAATGGCGTCATCAGCGGGGAGTCCGACAATTTCCTCAATTTCCGTACGCACCCGGGCAGGATCTGCCGCTGGAAGATCAATTTTATTCAGCACTGGAACAATTTCGAGATCATGCTCCAAAGCCGTGTAGCAATTAGCCACACTTTGGGCTTCTACCCCCTGGGAGGCGTCCACAACCAGCAAAGCACCTTCACAGGCTGCCAGGGAGCGGCTCACTTCATAGGAAAAATCCACATGACCTGGAGTATCAATCAAATTGAACTGATATTCCTGCCCGTCCTTGGACTTGAATTGCAGACGCACACTTTGCGCCTTGATGGTGATGCCCCGTTCTTTTTCAATATCCATGGTATCCAGTACCTGACTGGACATTTCCCGCTCGGTCAGGGCACCACACAGGCGGATAAACTGATCAGCCAGCGTGGATTTACCGTGGTCCACATGGGCAATGATGGAAAAATTTCGAATATGTTGCTGCTCAGTCATATACCCTTAAATCCCTGACAACCTGACAGGTCTCACTGTCCTGCTCGACACCATAACAAAAAGGGCTGGTACATACACCAGCCCCGGACGATTTCTCTATGCTTCAGCGCGGAAGTGAAAGCACTATATAGAAGCTACCGTCACCACGACGCACCAATACTGGAACTGGCTGCCCGGCAGGCAGGGAAGCTACCAGCTTTTGCAATGTACTGACGTTATTGACGGGCTGTTGCGCCACCTGAAGAATGACGTCTCCCGGGCGAATGCCTGCTTCCGCCGCAACACCCGGTGCGACTCCCAAAACCAGCACGCCGGTATTGACGTTCAGTTGCTTGCGGGCTTCTGCCGTCAACGGACCCACTTCAATACTCAGCCGCTTGATTTCACCTTTCCGGGTTTGTGCATCAGGAGCAGATGCCTTCTCGGTCGCTTTGTCCATATCCCCGGGCAAACTTTCAACAACAATATTCAGGGTCATGGGCTTACCGTCCCGAATGATTTCCAGTTTTGCCTTGAATCCGGCAGGCAGGGCTCCAACCATGGGCGGCAACTGACCCGAGTTGTAGATGGCATGTCCGTCAAAGGAAACAATCACGTCACCAGGACGCAAACCCGCCTTGGCGGCCGGGCCATCGGGCACTACCTGGGATACCAGAGCCCCTATCGGTTCTTTCATGTGGAAGGATTTGGCGAGATCCATGCTGACATCCTGAATCATTACGCCCAGCCAGCCGAAATGTACCTTCTGATGCAGCTTGAGTTGTTTGACCGCGTCCATGGCCACATTGATGGGGATCGAAAAAGATAAACCCATGTAACCGCCACTGTTGGTATAAATCTGGTCATTAATCCCAATGACCTGACCGCGCATGTTAAACAACGGACCACCGGAATTACCCGGATTGATGGGCACATCGGTCTGGATGAAGGGAATATAGGGGTCATCCGGCAATGGCCGGGCAGTAGCACTGACGACTCCCTGAGTCACGCTGTTCTCAAAACCAAAGGGGGAACCTACAGCCAGTACCCACTGCCCTACTTCGAGCTTGCCGGAATCACCAATCTGAACCGTCGGCAGATTATTGGCATCAATTTTAAGCAGCGCCACATCCATACGGGTAGACAGGCCCACCAGATGGGCCGTGTACTGGTGATGATTGGTGAGACTGACGATGATTTTCTGGGCACCCTTGACCACATGGGCTGCGGTTACAATGTAACCGTCCGGGCTGACAATAAAGCCGGAACCCAGCGATTGGACCTGATATTTCTGTCCCGGGGCGGTATCACCGCCCTGATCACTACCCGGTTGACCCGGTGCGCCAAAAAAGGGGGCAAAAAACTGGTTCAGGGGCGAGTTGGGCGGGAACGGAGAACCAGCACCATGCGCCGTCTTGGTTTCTGTCGTGCTGATATTCACAACAGCCGGCCCGAATTGCTTCACGATGGGTGTAAAATCCGGAAGTGCAACCATTGGTGCTGGTCCCGCAAACGCCGCAACCGGAAGCATTCCACCCACACTCAAAGCAAATCCCACACATAGCGCCACCATTGGGCGCTGTATACGCAGCACACGATTACTCACAGTACACTCCCTCCCAACCACGATTTATCACTTATTCGAATACCCTGCTTATCATCTCGGTATCCGGGCATGTTGGCAACAATTTAACATCAATTTTTTAGGGATAGCCGCCAGCAGGATTATAATTGGAAAAATTGCTGATGCCCGTTGCCGGGCTATATACCGTATTTTGCAGTCCACCAGCGTTTGGATAATAGGCTGATTCTGAAACCGTCAGATAGTTACTACGCCCCGGAATCCAGAGCCGCTTGATATCGCGCTGGATCATCAAATCCGGACCCGATGCCTGAACATTAAAATCGGCAACGGGGCGGAGATGAAACACCTCAGGACTACTCTGGGTGCCGCTTAACAATGCCGTTCGCTGATAATGAGCGAGATTTACATGATCACCTTGTCCTTCAGTCAGCGTATTGCGTGGTAACAAGCCCACCAAGGTGACTGACACTACCAGAACGGCTGCTACTGAACCGGCTTTCATCCAGAAAGGACTTATGGCACTCCGTGATCTGGCGGCACGGGGAGCCAGAATACCGGGCTCATCGGCTATTTGTGCGGCCACGCGATCGGCAAATCCGGCAGAAGCCCATTGCGTCCCGGCGCGATCGTTTTGCAGCAGAAAAGAAACCCGGTACTGGTTTTCCCAGGCATCACGAAGGCTCTGCTCACTTTGCAATCGGGCAGCCATACGATTCGCCTGCAAGGGACTCATTTCGCCTTCCATGAAGGCCATCAGCTCTTTTTTTGTTTGTTCGTTCATGACTTTTCCTGATCTAACAAAGGTGCCAAAACTTTGGCAATGGCCTCACGAGCCCTGAAAATACGGGACCTCACAGTACCCACCGGACACTCCATAACCTGCGCAATTTCGTCATAACTGAGCCCTTCAAATTCCCTCAGGGTGACTGCTGTTCGCAAATCCTCCGGCAATTCCGACAAGGCTCCATCAATATGCTCAGCCAACTCCTTACTGAGCAAAACACCTTCAGGTGTATCGTACTCTCTTAGTCCATCGGCACTGGCAAATTGTTCCGCATCTTCAGTTTCGGCATCCACAATAGCCACCTGCCGACCCTGGGCGACCAGGTGATTTTTCGCGGTATTGACGGCAATACGATATAACCAGGTATAAAATGCACTGTCTCCCCGAAAATTCTTCAGTGCCCGATAGGCTTTGACAAAGGCTTCCTGGGCCACATCTTCCGCTTCTTCAGGAGTTCGCACAAAACGTCCCACCAGGGCGACCACCTTGTGCTGATATTTGCGAACCAGAAGATCAAATGCTCCTTTCTCGCCTTTTTGCACCCGCTGAACGAGGAGCAGGTCACTGGACGCACCACTTTCCAGCGCACCACTTGTGCCGCGTCCACTTGTTTTACTCATTCGGCCTTCCTTTAGGGTTCCGGTGCCGTTCTTCACCTTGTTAGCGCGTCATCGTATCATGAGCAGTGCGTTTTCTTGCAACGACTTCACACTATTTTCCACAGGACGATGAATGCCCGCTTTCGATTTTTTAATTATAGGCTCCGGCGCCGCTGGCTTGAGCACAGCATTGGGGCTTGCCCGCCTGGGTAGCGTGGGTATTCTCAGCAAGGATCTGGCAGCGACTTCGGCCAGCGACTGGGCTCAGGGAGGAATGGCTGCCGTCATGGATTTCACCCGGGACAGCATCACCATGCATGTTGAAGACACGCTGGGTGCCGGTGCAGGCCTCTGTCACCCGGCGGCAGTGTCACGGATTATTCGTGCCGGACCAGCGGCGGCACAACAGCTGATCAATTGGGGTGTACCATTTGATCAGCAGGTGCATGGTGAATGGCATTTGACTCGCGAAGGGGGGCATCGTGTGCGCCGGGTTCTGCACCGGGCGGATACCACCGGCCATGCCATTGAAAGCACTCTTTTGACGCAGCTGCGTCAGCATCCTGAAATCAGCCTGATGGAAAATCACTTTGTCACTGATTTATGGCTACAGGACGGATCCTGTCAGGGAGCCTGGGTAATTGGAAACGGGTCCAGCTTGCCGGAATTATGGACTGCCCGCGCTGTCATACTGACCAGCGGTGGAGCGGGTCAGCTGTACCTGCATACCAGTAACCCACTGGTAGCTACAGGAGACGGATTGGCCCTGGCTTACCGGGCCGGGGCTGAAATCGCCAACCTTGAATTTATCCAGTTTCATCCAACAACCCTTTATGATCCGGATAACACACCCTTTTTACTTTCGGAAGCCTTGCGCGGTGAAGGTGCCCTGCTCCGTCTTCCCGATGGCAGGACTTTTTTGGAGCAGTACGACCCTCGTGCCGAACTGGCCCCCAGAGATATTGTGGCCCGCGCCATTGATGCCGAAATGAAAAAAAATCAACTTGCCTATGTCACTCTGGATATCAGTGCGCAGCCCGGTGAAAGGATACGTCAACATTTTCCGGCGATATACGCCCATTGTCTTGAACACGGCCACGATTTGACGCGTGAACCCATTCCGGTCGTGCCCGCCGCTCACTACACCTGTGGTGGGATTGTTGTGGATCAGTCAGGACGCAGCACGGTGCCCGGGTTATTTGCTGCCGGTGAAGTCAGCTCCACGGGCCTGCACGGTGCCAACCGCCTGGCCAGCAATTCCCTGCTGGAATGTGTGGTCGGCGCGGCAAGTATTGTCGAAGCTCTGGAAGGTTTGGCGCAACTTCCAGATAAGCCGGATGGCAACCGGCATGCCTGCCCACTTTCAACGACTCATGACCGCACTATTTACAAGGACCATATCGAGACGCTGCGCCACGACATTCAGAAACTGATGTGGCAAAGCGGCGGCATCATTCGCAACGATCGGGATATTCAACAGGCCATTGAGCGACTGGAAAGCATGCGAACCCGGATTGGCGACGTTGCGGGCATATCCAGGGCGTATCAGGAGTTGCGCAATATGCGCCAAAACGCGGAAATTCTGCTGCGTTCTGCGTTGTTTCGGCGTGAATCCCGGGGCTGTCATTATAATAGCGATCATCCTGACACCCACAACAATCCCCAGGATATGATCAGCCAGCGCGACCAGGAACAGCCTTACGCTCGGCCCATACCTGCCGCAGATGCAGACGCCACAAGCGCCAGACAGCATCCCTGACCGGGAAAACACCAATCAGCGTGTATTTTTGCTTGTGGATGCCGCGTAGCGTCAGCACGCCCAGCCGGGGGTGCAGGAAGGGCCATGCCCGCAGCTGCACCTGTACCTGTTCGCCATTGCCCAACTGCAGCAAATAGTGATTCTCGGGTCCGGACATCAAGGCGATCGGTAGCGCAATCCGCCTTTGTATTGACCAGGGGCAAAACCACAATGTCCAGATAATAACCAGCAATAACAGAGCCATCCCAAAACGGAAATTATCCAGCATGCTCAAAAATGCACAGAGTCCCGCCAAGCAGCAGGACAGACTGTGTAGCAGTGCCTGCTGCTGAACGCTCCCACAGGAAAGGGGAGGAAGTACTTTGTCCCCGGCAGCCATCGCGCTATCATCGGGGCCTGCTTGTAATAGCCATCGGGAGTTTTTATTCATGTCATCAGCCGCCATCCAATTTTCCCTCCTGAGTAGCGAACTGGGGCTTATTCATGCCTATGGCGCGGAGGCCGAAAAATTTCTGCAGGGCCAATTCTCCAATGATCTGCGCAGCCTGACCAGTGCCGGCCAGGGA
>NZ_JBYCKP010000525.1:0-3307 GCF_057473445.1 Acidithiobacillus sp. TH-A36
AGAAGGCGTTGCTGTTGGGCCACGGCCTGCTGGACGTCCTCGGCCTGGCGGCGCAGGCGGATATCGGGATGCCGGCGAATGACGCCAACACCCGTACAGGGCGCATCCAGGAGAATGGCGTCATACGGTTCACCATTCCACCAGCTTTCCGGATCACCCGCATCGGCAGCCTGCAGATGGGCGATGGCCCCCTGCCGGAATAGCGCTTCCCGTAATTTCTGGAGGCGTTCTGCAGAGCGGTCCAAGGCATCCAGACGGCGTGCGCCCAATGCCCAAAGATGCGCGGTTTTTCCTCCCGGTGCAGCACAAGCATCCAGTATTCGTTCTTCGGATTGGGGAGCCAGAATGTGCGCGGCCATCTGGGCCGCCGCATCCTGCACGGCCACCCAGCCCGCGTCCCAACCCGGAAGCGTGGCGACCGGAATGCTTTCGGGAAGACAAAGGGCGGCGTCACTCCAGTCCACTCCATGACAGGACAAACCTTGTGCCAGCAGCAACTCGCGGTAGTTTCCCGGGCTGACCCGCTGCGTATTGACGCGCAGCCAGAGGGGTGCGGGACGATTGTTGGCGGCGGCTATGGCTGGCCATTGTTCGGGATAGGCTTCCCTGAGGCGCGCGGCCAGCCAGGCCGGATGACCCAGATCAGGATCCGCTAGTTGCGCTTCCAGGGCTTCACGTTCACGCAGAAAGCGGCGCAAAACCGCATTCATCAGACCCTTAGCCCAGGTTTTCTGGAGGGTTTCGACCATCTCCACCCAATCGTTCACCACCGCAAAAGCGGGACGCTGGCCATGCCGCAATTCAAAAAGTGCCAGATGCAGAAGAAAACCCAGATTCTGGTCTTCTTCCCGCCAGCTTTTGCGCAGCAGTAATCCGGATAATTTCTGCAGCAACAGATATTCCCGTAAGGTTCCCAGCACCAGCCATTGCAACGTGGCGCGCTCCGGGCCGCTGACTGTCGTAGCGGCCAGGGCCTGATCCACTTTTTCTCCTTCATCCACGGCTTGCAATACCTTGATGGCCGCTTGCCGCAGCAGGGTTCCGCCGGGCATGCCGGGGTCTCCATGGTGATTTGGTTTTTTACTCATCCCAACTTTTCTCCCTGTGCAGGATGATACCCACGGATGAAATCTCCCGCGCTGAGTTTTCCCTTGCCCGCCGGTTGCAAAAGCAACAATTCGAGTTGCCCGTCACCACAGGCTACCGTGAAACTCTCCTTGTGGATGGCGGTGATGCTTCCTGGCGCAATATCCACCGTTGTCGCTATCGGTCTGGATTGCCAGACGCGCAGTCCTTTCTCCCGAAACAGCGTATGCGCAATGGGGCTGGGATTAAAGGCACGCACCTGACGGTCCAGCGTTGCAGCGGGAAGCCGCCAGTCCAGCAAGGCTTCTTCTTTCTTCAGCTTACGCGCGTAGCTTACCCGGCTTTCATCCTGAACCAGGGCTGTTGCGGTCCCTGCCCACAGCGCGTCCAGGGCCTGCCGCAAGGCGGCTTTGCCGAGAAGTGCCAGACGATCATGGAGGCTGGCCGCCGTGTCTTCAGGATGTATGGGACAGGTAAGTACGTTCAGCACCGGTCCAGAATCCAGCCCGGCTTCCATTTGCATAATGGCCACCCCGCTTTCCGCGTCTCCGGCAGCAATGGCGCGGGCAATGGGGGCGGCACCACGCCAGGCGGGTAACAGACTCGCGTGGACATTAATGGCGCCAAGGCGGGGTGTATCGAGAACTGTCTGCGGAAGTATCTGTCCATAGGCCACGACAATCAGGAGATCCGGCTGCAGGCTGCGCAACAAATCAAGAGCCTCGGGAGTTTTGCAGGACTCCGGCTGAAAAACCGGAATACCCGTCTCTCTGGCCAATTGCTTGACCGGGCTTTCCTGCAGATGGCGGCCGCGCCCGGCAGGCCGGTCGGGCTGCGTCAACACCCCTACCAGAACTTCCGGACCGGCCAGTAATTCTTCAAGAACAATGCGGGCGAATTCGGGAGTTCCCGCAAAAACAATGCGTTTACTCACCCTGACGCACCCGCTTTTCCGCCTTGCGACGGATCAGATTCTGTTTCAGGCGCGACAGATGATCCACAAACAAGGTGCCATTGAGATGATCAATTTCATGCTGTATGCACACCGCCAGCAGGCCATCAGCTTCGAGTTCGATGAGTTTCCCCTGCACCGTCGTTGCCCGCAGGGTAATTTTTTCGGCCCGCCGAACCGTTTCCAGAACACCGGGAACCGACAGACAACCTTCTTTCATTTCTTCCTCGCCACTATGGGCGATGATCTCGGGGTTCACCAGGACCATCAAATCATTGCGATTTTCAGAAACATCCACGACAATCAGGCGTTGTCCGGCGGCCACCTGAGGAGCCGCCAAACCGATCCCCGGAGCATCGTACATGGTTTCCGCCATGTCATCGGCAAGCTGCTGGACCTGCTTGTCCACCCGGACAATAGGCTTCGCCATATTCTTGAGGCGCTGATCGGGAAATTCGAGTATTTTCAGGAGCGACATTTTTACCACCAAATTAATGAAGGGCTATCCGGCAAAAAACGTATCTTGGACTAATACTATCCCCTGCGGAAGTCCAGCGGAGATCATTACATGCACAACCACATATGGCGCAACCTTGTTTTTACCCTCGGCCTGAGCGCCCTGGCTCCGGTAATGGCCCAGGCGGCGCCTGCCGGGATTCAACTGCGCACACAACAAGGTTATACCGTAAAACCTGGAGATACCCTCTGGAGCATTGCCGGCCATTTTCTGGTTCACCCCTGGCAGTGGCCACAGATATGGCACAAAAATCCCTACATTCAAAACCCCAACCTGATTTATCCCGGCGATCGCATTGTCATCCACTATGGGGCCAATGGTGAACCCGAACTGGGTCTCGCATCGTCTTTCAGTGAAAACGGAAGCCATTTTGTGGAGCTGCGTCCACAAATGTCGAAAGAGGCTGTACCCTCGGTTTCTGCTGGTGAAGTGATGCCCTTTCTCGGTACTCCCGGAGTAATCGACAGTAAAAAAGTCTTCGCGCAACTGCCTTATCTGGCTGCAGCCGCCAAGCAAAGACCCACCTATGTAACCGGAAATACGCTCTACACGGTTGGACTGGAAAAAGCCCAAGTTGGCAGCCGCTACCAAGTCGTCACCCTGGGACCGGAGTTATTCCAGGCCAAAACCCATCGTTCTTTAGGCTATGCTCTGGAAGACCTGGGGCAAGTGACGGTCACCCAGAGTGGTCATCACGCTGCGGTGCAAATCACCAAACTCCGCAAAGAAATTGATCTTGGTGCACGCCTGGT
>NZ_JBYCKP010000526.1:0-1276 GCF_057473445.1 Acidithiobacillus sp. TH-A36
ACTGGGGCTTATTCATGCCTATGGCGCGGAGGCCGAAAAATTTCTGCAGGGCCAATTCTCCAATGATCTGCGCAGCCTGACCAGTGCCGGCCAGGGACAGTGGAGCAGTTACAGTACGGCCAAAGGGCGGATGATTGCCAATTTTTACGTGCAACGCGCCGGGGACCATATTTGGTTAAGCCTCTCCAGCAGCCTGGTAGATGTGGTTGCAGAACGCCTGCGCAAATTTCGGATGATGGCCAAGCTGGACATTGAAAATGCCGAACCCGATTACGCAATAATGGCTATTTATGGGGCCGGCGCTGGAGACCTTCTGACCAAGGTTTTGGAATGTGCAACGCCTGAACTTGAAAATGAGGGTGTCACCCGGGATGATTGGCTCCTGACCCGCCTGCCCTGGGCAAATCTGGAAATATTTCAGCTGATCGCCCCACGCGAAAAACTGGCTGATCTGACGCATCTCCTGACCCAATCGGGTGGACTGGAAGCGCCTGTTGCTCAATGGCGTTTAGCCGCCATCCAGGCGGGAGTGGCTTACATCAGCCTGGACACCACCGAAAAAGTAATCCCTCAAGAACTGAATCTGGAAGTGCTGGGCGGCATCAATTTCAAGAAGGGTTGCTATCCGGGTCAGGAAATTGTTGCGCGTTCTCATTATCTGGGCAAACTTAAAAACCAGATGTATGGAGTCAGTGCCCATCAGCCCTTGCAGGCGGGTGACGAAATATTTGCGGAAAGTATGGGTGAACAAAGCATCGGGCTGGTCATCAATGCCGCAGAATCCGGTTCCGGTCAGTATGCGGCACTGGCGGTCCTGCGTGCGGCCAACGCAGGAGAAATGCTCAGAGTCGGAGCCTTGGACGGCGCAGAAGTACATATGCAGAAACTGCCTTATACCCTTCCTCTGGATATGCCCAAAGAGACCTGAGCATGTGGGGGATTGTCGCGGGACTGGTCAGTTATCCGGTATTTTCCTGGTACAGTAAACGCTTTCTGGATGATCAGGGACTGGAATCGGGATTTACCCGCATGCTGCTGGTATTTCTGGTCGCGACCATTTTGTCGTCGGCATTGGGCTACGGGGTATCCTGGCTGACCACGCCTGCCCATACCCGAAGTACCCAGGCCGTTCTGGAAAAAAAGAGTACGGCCATTCTTGGCAAGGAAATCAGTTGCCTGCAGAACCCCAGCAGCTCGGCTTGCCAGTCCGCTGCCCAGCAAGGAAAGGCCCTGGAAAACAAACTACTGGGCAGTCTGAGCGCCGGCAGTCAGCACT
>NZ_JBYCKP010000527.1:0-2270 GCF_057473445.1 Acidithiobacillus sp. TH-A36
GCGAACACCACAACGGCGTTCTTTTTACGCAGAACCTTGAGCCATTCGCGGATTTTCGCCAGAAATTGTTCGTTATCCAGCATCACCCATGCTTCATCCAGCGTAATCAAGGTTGGGCTACCATCCAGCATTTGTTCGATGCGATGGAACAGATACAGCAGGGTCGGTACCGTAATGAGCTTGGCGGATTCACCACTCTGTAACAGGTTTTCCAATTCAAAAGTAATGAATCGACTGGAAAGGTCGAGGCTGTCATGCCGTGCATCTAACAGCGTTCCCGCACGACCCGTACCCGCATAAAAGCCAATAGCGGCTTTCAGTTTGGCATCCTGTAAAAGTGACTGCACATCGGTAATCGACCGCCCTTCTTCACCCGCCAGCCCCTCAACGGCATTATGAATAGCCTGCCGCTCTGCCGGCGTTACTGTGACACCCTGCAAAACAGCCAAGGATTCCAGCCAGTTTTCCGCAAAAGTCTTCTCAATGCTGCCATCGGTAATACGGTCCAAAGGTGCGAAAGTCAGATCGGACAATTCACCGGCAATATCGTAATGCTGACCACCAAAGGCTTCCGTCAGAGCATACAGGGAACGGCCCTTATCAAAAGCGATGACGCGGGCATTTTTATAGCGTGACCATTGCGCAGCAAGTAAGGCCAGCAATGCTGATTTACCGGCACCCGTTGGCCCCGCGATCAAGCCATGCCCCAGGTCACCCACATGCAAGTTGAAGCGGAATGGGTTACCCCCAGTGGTCTTTGCATAAGTAAGTGCAGGGGCTTTCTTGCCGTCCTGTTGCATGAGTGGGCTAGGGCAGCGTTCAGACCCCGGCCAAACAGAAGTTTTTGGAGACAAGTCCGCATAGTTTAGGCTGTGCATCAGTGGCTTGCGCACGTTTTCCCAAGTGTGGGATGGCAAGCTCCCTAAGAATGCTTCAACAGCATTACCGGTTTCGTTGAAAGACACGAAACCACTACTATCCAGAAAATTGCGGGCCAAGCGCACCCTTTCGTTGAGTACATTCAGATCCTGATGCATCAAAATCACGGTTGCCGTGAAAAAACCAAAACGCACTTGCCCACTGCTGGCTTCCGCAGCCGCTATGCTCGCGTCGTCTGCCATTTTTTGTTTGTCCTGGTTAGCGTTGGCAGCAGGCAAAACACCGTGATCCATTGCAGCACCAACGTAATCGCGCATCGAGAAACGGGCGCCTAGCCAATGCTGGCGATACTGCTCTATCTGTTTTAACGCCTCTTTGTCATCCAGGTAAATGAATCGGGTGGTATAACGCAAAGAAAAAGGTAGATTGTGCAAGGCTTCCAGCATGTCCGGCTGAGTGCTCTGCGGGTAGCCGGTGAAAGTGATGACACGGATGTTCTGGTCATCAATCATAGGCTCCAACCCACCTACAAGAGCATGGTGCCCCACCAGAGCATCCAGATACACAGGGAAGTCAGGTGCATTAACGGGATGAGTGCGCCCCGTTAAACATTCGTGGTAGTGTGTCAAATAATGGTCGTCATCCAGCGGCGTAATCTTCCAGCCCACTTGTGCTGACTGAAGAATACCACAAATGGTGGAAACCGTATCAGAGAATTTGGTAATGACCGACTCGAAAGTTTTTTGCTCGGCTTTGTGCTTGTTGTTGATGTAAGCCGAAGCACCGGACACTTCACTCTCTGCCGGAGTCTGCCAGGAGAGCACACAATAGTATCGCGTCAGAAAATGTGCCCCCTCCAGCTCAAACTGCTGGCGGCGTTCATCATCAATCAACTGAGCAACCGGGCTCAAAAAGTGATTTTCTGAAGCCGGGATATACGAGTCAGCGGGGCTACGGATAGCCGTGATATGACTGGCCCAACCCCCACCGCCAAGACGCACCAAAGCACTATTGATGAATGCTGAGAGCCGGTTGATGGCTTCGTGCGAAAGACTTTCTAAGTCAGGACCAGAAAATTGGAAGCCCATGGACAGGCTGCCATCCTTGTTAAGTGCAATGGCAGTTGGTTGGCCCAGTACAGTTGTGGAGTCCACCAGAATTGCCGGATTAAGCAAATCCGGTAGAGCTTTATCTTTATCCCGAAATTCTTTGATGTTAAGCATGCTTTTTCTTCCCTTTCATAAAAGTGGTCTGCACCCAAAACAACAGATGCTCAACCGGGGCCTGTTTCTGGACATGAGCCGGAGCAGGTTCTGCATCCAATGTCTGCCCACTCCCATAAAAATGCTGGTACTTCAGATTTCGGCTGGTGACTTCAAGCATCTGTGTGT
>NZ_JBYCKP010000528.1:0-2308 GCF_057473445.1 Acidithiobacillus sp. TH-A36
CTTGATGGCCACCTGCGCGCTCACATCCAGATGCTGCAAACTGCAACCGCCGCACAATCCAAAATGAGGACAGGGGGGTGTTACCCGCAATGAAGAAATTTTCAGGAGCGTGACCGTTTCGGCCCGTTCAAAAGTTTTGTGATTTTCAGTGCGCCGGGCCATGACCTCTTCTCCCGGCAGGGCGCCATCGACAAAAAGCACCTTGCCGTCCACCCGGGCAACACCCCGTCCTTCTGCATCCAGGCTTTCAATGAGTACCCGCTCAGGCGCTGCATCGCGAATAGGCTTAGGACGCGACATGCAGGTTCTCCGGCCACAAGTCCAGAAACTCGCGGATATGGGCTTCATCACGGCCCTGTAAATAGCTGCGCAACTGGTTCTGACGCGCCTCATAAGCCAACTTGTCCAGATGCCCCCGGGTCAACTCAAAGCGCAAATGCAGCAGCGCAGTATTCAGAACGTCCACTTCGCAGTACTGGCGAATGGCTTGTTTTTCGCCCTGCTGATAATGATTCAGGACCTCCGCACCGCTCATGCCGAGTTTGCCCGGCAGCCCCAGCAACAGAGCCATGTCCTGCAAGCGCGCAACATTACGCGCCTGGTAAGCAGAAAGCACATCCATAAGATCCAGATGGCGCTCATGATAACGACTGGTATAATTATTCCAGCGATAGTTGGGTTCGTTTTGCCCCTGTTCCCAGTACCGCGTTGCCGGAATGCCGTGCAAAAAAGCCCGATAGTGCAACACCGGTAAATCAAAGGCTGCACCATTCCAGGACACCAACTGTGGAGCGTGACGCTGAATCATCTGAAAAAAAGCATGAACCAGCGTCGCTTCCGGATCCTCAATCGCGCCAAAGCTGCTGAGTTTAACCTGATCGCCTTGCCACCAAAGCGCTGAAATGGCGACCACCTGATGCAGATAAGGGCGTAAAAACTCGCTGGCACCCTGGGTTTCAATTCGGCGTTGATGCTGCAGCAATTCGGCCACTCCCGCATCATCGGCAAGATCAATACCATGCAGACGCCGACCTCCGGAAATATCCGGAATCGTTTCGATATCAAAAACCAGAATATTCTGCAAAATGGTGTTTATTTCTTCTGCCACTGACCACTGGCGTTCTGATACCAGTATCCTGCAGGGGCCTTGCTGATCCAGGTCTGGGCAAAAGTCTGCTGAATTTGCCCTTCCCAATCAGGATGACCATTGGCATTGGCTATTTGTTGGTAAAGATTCTGCAAGATACTGTTATTGCTGCTAACCAGGCCACTGAGGCCGGCGCGTGCCTGCAAAGGCACTGCGGAAGCATCATGAATGGCAACCAGCCCGTTGGCCGTCCAGCCAACGGCACCACTTTCAAAATAGGGACGCATCTGCGCGGCAATGGATTCCAACTGGGCCCGTGCGGCCTGCACCCCGGGACTGGAAGCATTCAGATCGGCTGCCGCCTCGGCCGGTGTACTCAATGCCGAAAAGCTCGTTGCCAGCAGATAACCGGCCACATGAGCCGGTGTCAGACGCTCAAAAGCACTGGGGGCTGGTGCAGCTGCGGGCACGGCAGGGGCAGGAGCCACCTGAGCCGGTGCTGAAAGGGTGGGCGCTGTGGGCGTCGAAACGGCACCATGGGCTGCAGCCTTGTAAACTTCACCCACCACCTGATCAGCAAGACGTTTGGCAGCAGCTGCCGGAAAATAAATATTTACCGTGACGCAAGCCGAAAGCCCCATCAGCATGCCCAGCATCAGCAGTGCCTGCCAGGTTCGGTTTTTCAGCAAAGCTTGCTTCATCATCCTGTCTATTCTCCTGTGTGCATCTGCGGGCCGGTTTCCATGGCCGTTTTCAGTCTTGCCAGCAACTCATCCCAACTCACCCGACGATTGTACCCCACTATATCCACCCTGGGCAGTCCTTGTCCCTGCAAAATGACAAAGCCACCATTTTCCGGATGGACGCCGGAAAGTTCTGCCACGCCATTAGATAGATCAACGCCCATCCCCAGATGACTGTAACTGAAGGTATTGAACATCCGCAAAAACATGCCCTGGAAGAAGCCGCTGATCCCGTCTCCCCCGCCCAGCTTGGTAATACTCTGAACCGCCTGATAACTGATTTTTTGGGGAACCCCAGGCGTCTTGACGGTTTCAAAATGTCCCTGAAAAGCTTCTGGAGACCAGTTCAACAAGTACAAATTGCGGAGATTTCCATCCAAAACCCCGCTGATATACCCAAAATGAAAAGCGTCCGTGAGCGGCTTCAATTGCAAGCCCTGAACGGACACGTTAGCCCGCAACAACGGCATCACGCCCA
>NZ_JBYCKP010000529.1:0-3227 GCF_057473445.1 Acidithiobacillus sp. TH-A36
GCTTGCCACCATAACCATTGATGAAGCCATAGCGACCACTCAGTCCGCCAGTCAACCAGGAAGTGATGGGATGATAATATTCAGCTTTGACTTCAGCCTTATACCATTTTAGTTTTCCGGGAGGAACAGCTGCCTTCAGATCCAGACTGCCATAAAAACCCTTCGTCGGGAAAATGGGCGAATTGCGGCTATCGTACACCAGGCTATTACCTATGGTCACAGCAGTAGCCGTATTACCAAACGTAGTTACATACTGGTTATAAATCTGTGGACTACCAGAAGTCAGATTAATGGTCGTATTACTATAGCCCAAGGACATATAGTCATAGACATACCGCATGATGGGTATGCCCAGCGTGCCCGTAGCACCATAGTCAATTTCCTGATAGGGCGCGACAGCGAGGGTGGAAAGATTGGTATCATTCCGATAAAGATTAACACCCAGACTGATGCCATCCGGGGTAAAATAAGGATCAGTATAAGATAGGTTGAATGCTGTGCCCAATCCGCCCACATTGGCCGAAAAAGACAACGCATTTCCAGTACCCATAAAATTGTTCTGGCTGATGGAACCATTGAACAAAATACCCTGCGCGTTGGAATAGCCCACACCCAGACTGAAACTGCCGGTCGGCCGCTCGCTGACATGCACATCCAGATTCATCTGATCAGGATGACCGGGAACCGGAACCGTTTTAGTGTCGATTTTATCGTAAAAACCAGTCTGCTGGAGCCGCTCCTTGGAACGCCTGATCTGCGCTCCATTATAAAGAGATCCTTCCATCTGCCTGAACTGACGCCGGACTACATAGTCCCGGCTGCGATCATTGCCAGTAATTTCAATCCGGCGAATGTACACTTTGCGCCCTGGGTCCACTTCAAAATTCAGAGCCACCTCACGGGTTTTTTCATCCACCGTCGGCACCGGAGTGGTATTGGCAAAAGCATAACCCAGATCACCCAGCTTGTTGGCGATGGCACTGTTGGTGTCATTGATTTTTGCCCGGGAAAACACTTCACCTGGATGAATTTCGACCAGTTTTTCCAGCTCTGGCTTGGGAATCACCAGATTTCCCGTCAAATTCACCGACTTCACATGATAAACCGGTCCTTCATGCACATTGACCGTAATGTAGACAAAACGACGATCTGGTGTGACCTGTACCTGATTGGATTCAATATCAAAATTCAGATAGCCACGATCCAGATAGAAATCGTGCAGGGCTTCCAGGCCCTTCATCAATTTCTCCTGAGAATAACGATCATTTTTGGTAAAAAATGAAAAGGCGTCAGGGGCACCAATATCGAAAAGTCCACGCAGACGGCCTTCACTGAAAGCATGATTACCGACAATGGTCACCTGCTTGATGGTAGCCTGATCTCCCTCGTTGGCATCCAGATAAATGGCTACACGATTACGTGGCAGTTTATCCACCTTGGCATGAATTTTCGCATTATAATAACCCATGCCTTCATACTGCTGCTGCAGTCCATGTACGACTTCGTCAAGCAGGGACTGATTGAAAATATGGCGGTCCACCAGACCAATGCCTTTCAGGGTTCCTTCCACTTCTTTCTTGGAAAAGGCCTTGATGCCGTGCATCCTGATGCTGGCGATAATCGGACGTTCCTGGACGACCACCAGCAAATTGTCATCCGAACGGGCGATAGTCACGTCCTTGAAAAAACCTGTAGAGTAAAGATCTTTAATCGCCTGCTGCGCTTTCTGGTCATCTACTTCTTCCCCGATATGAATGGGCAGATAGTTATAAACCGTCCCAGGGGCAATGTGCTGCAATCCTCTTATCTCTATGTTTTTCACAGTGAAGGGTGTAAATGCCCAGGCTGGCGCTGTCCAAACGGCAGCTACACAGGCAATACCCGAGGCAAGAACAAGAGGCGAAGGTGAAGTCAGGCTGAATTTTTTCACGGAGTCATCAATCTCGTAATATCGTTGTAAAAAGCGAAGGACATCAGCATCAGAAGCAGCACTATACCGATCTGTTGGGCTTTTTGCACCACCGCCGGCGAAAGCGGCTTACCCCGTAACATTTCCAGAGCATAAAACACCAGATGACCGCCATCCAGTATGGGAATAGGAAGCAGATTCAGAACACCCAGACTGATGCTGACCAAAGCCAGAAAAGACAGAAATGGCGCCACGCCAGCCTGAGCCGATTGCCCCGCATATTCGGCAATGCTAATAGGCCCGCTGATATTATCCGGTGAAACAAAACCCTGCACCATCCGAACCATCATCTCCACCGTCATCCAGGACATCTGCCAGGTACTGTGCGCACCATAGAGCAACCCCTCAAATGGTCCCCGCTGGCGTATAACGATGAGATCCTTGGGTAGGGGCGCCATGACAATGCCGATCCTGCCAATCGCCTTGCCGACCTTGTCGAGAAACATTTGTGGTTTGATCTGAATGGTTTTGCTGATCCCCGCAGCCGTCCGGTAAGTCATCTCCACCGTTTTGTCTGGATGCGATTCAATGTGACGCGCCAGACTCTCCCAGCTCGGGACAGGATGATGATCTATGCCGGTAATACGATCGCCAGCTACCAGTCCTGCCCGGGCGGCCGGACTTTTGGCTTCGACTGCTCCCACAGTTGCTGGCAGGTAAGGCTCCATTCCGATGATCTTGCCAAGAAAGTCCGGCCCCACCGAATCTGCCTTCAGATTTTGCAAAGGTAGGGTATGGGTTGCCAACCTGCCCTGCTCGGTAGTCTCAAGATGTGCCGGCACCCGGGCAATGGCCGCCGACAATAAACCCATACGCATGTCTTCCCAGGTATAAACCTGCTGCCCATTCAGGGAGGTAATGCGTTGGCCCGGCTGCAAATGGGCCTGAGCGGCCAGAGAATGATCATTCACCAGACCAACAATGGGAGCCAGCCCGGGAATACCAATCCAGGCAACTCCGGCATAAGCAATGATGGCAAAAAGGAGATTGGCTGCAGGGCCAGCCAGAGCAATAAGAAAGCGTTTACCGGGAGCCAGTTGCTCAAAAGTCCGGGTACGGTCTTCAGGTATTACTTGTTCATCGGCCTGTTCACCGAGCATTTTGACGTAACCACCCAAAGGTAACGCAGCGATGACATATTCTGTGCGATCCTTGCCCCAACGCCGACTGATCAAAGCAGGACCAAAGCCGATGCTGAATTTCAGCACCTTCACGCCCATGAATTTGGCGACCCAGAAATGTCCGGATTCATGAATCA
>NZ_JBYCKP010000530.1:0-3827 GCF_057473445.1 Acidithiobacillus sp. TH-A36
CCGGAGAGCAGGCCCTGATCGACAACTTACGCTATCTGGCACCAGGGTTCCTGTATAGTGTCGGACTGGCCCCGCCCCTGGCCGCCGCCGCCCTGACGGCGCTGACTATCCTCCAGAAAGAGCCAGACAGGGTCAAAACCCTGCACGAACGTGGTCAATATTTTCTGGAAGAAGCGAAAAGGCAGCAGATGGATACGGGGTTCAGCGCCGGTTATGCCATCACCCCCCTGATTATTGGCAGTTCCCTGCAGGCCGTGCGGCTCTCTTCCCAATTGCTGGAGCAGGGCGTGCATGTGCAACCCATCCTCTATCCAGCGGTGCCGGAAAAACAGGCGCGCCTGCGTTTTTTCCTGAACGTCGAACATAGCCCTGAAGAACTCCGGGATAGCCTGATCAGGCTGAAAGGCTTGTGTTAAATGGTGGTAATTCCCGCAGACTTATACGCCGTCGGATTTTCGGCCTGGAAACAGGGGCCGCTGCGGGCCTTTCTGCCCGAGACGCGACTGCACTTTATCCGCAACACCCGTCAGGCACCGGCAGGATCCACTCTGTTGCTCTGGGGAGCGCAAACTGCGCCGGAGAGTCATCCCATTATTCGTGTGGAGGATGGCTTTTTACGCTCCATTGGCTTGGGTGCTGACCTGATTGCACCCTTGTCTTATTGTTTTGATGGCAGCGGCCTTTATTACGACGCCAGCAAAGCATCGGACCTTGAACAAATACTCGCCACCCATGATTTTGATGCGACGCTTCTGGAGCGCGCCCATGCCCTGCGTGAGCAGATTGTGGCTTTGGGACTCACCAAGTATAACGTCGGGCAGGGGGGCTGGCAGCGGCCAGAAACCCGTCTGCCCAGCATTCGGTCGCCTGAAAGTCATCCCGCCGCCCGGCGGTTCAGCAAACAGCAACAATCCGGCCCGCAGGCATTAGCCCAAAATCAGGCCGTTACCCAGGTCATCCTGGTCGTCGGACAGGTGGAAAGTGACGCCAGCATTGCCTTGGGCAGCGCCAGCACCCAGAGTAATCTGGCGCTGCTGCGCAAAGTGCGAGAAATGCACCCCGACGCCTATGTGGTTTACAAACCCCACCCTGACGTCAGTGCCGGGCTGCGCCGGGTGGGTGCGGGGGAAGAGCAGGCGACTGCCTACTGCGACGAAGTGGTTCACAATGTCAGCATGCATCAACTGCTGACCCAGGTAGATCAGGTGCATGTCATGACCTCCGCAGCGGGTTTTGAAGCACTGTTGCGCAACAAACCGGTGACCTGTCATGGCAGTCCATTCTATGCCGGATGGGGATTGACCAACGACCAGGAAACGATCCCCCGGCGGCAACGCCTACTCAGTCTGGATGCCCTGGTTGCTGCTGCGCTCATCCTCTATCCCCGTTATATTCACCCTCAGGAACAACGTCTCTGCAGCCCCGAGGCTGCAGTCAATGCCTTGCATGCCCAACGCGGTGGTGCAAACGACTATCACCTGCCGTTCTGGCGCAAAGCCTTTCGGTTGGTGCTGCGTCAGGTGGTGGGGGTGCGATGAAGAAATTCCTGTTTCTGCAAGGGGTCGCCAGCCCGTTTTTTGCCCTGCTCGCCGACCGGTTGGTCCAGCGCGGCCATCAGGTGCTGAAAGTCCAGTTTTGTGGCGGAGACATGGTCTACTGGTTTCCGCGCAAGGCCCTGCATTTCCGCAACAGCCTGGATGTGCTGCCGGAATTTCTCCAGCAGACTTTCCAGCGCGAACAGATCACCGATGTCGTGCTTTTTGGCGACCAGCGTCCGGTGCATCAGTCTGTGCATACCCACGCCAAAGCGCAGAATGTTGCGGTCCACGTTTTTGAAGAAGGTTATTTGCGGCCATTCTGGTTGACCCTGGAAAGGGGAGGTGTCAATGCCCATTCCCAACTCCCCAAGGACCCGGACTGGTATCGTCACATTATTGACCGGGTGCCCATACCCGATAATAGTCAGGCGTTTCTCGGCAAGTTCAAAATACGTGCCCTGCATGACGTGGTTTACCATAGTGGCGATATTCTGAACCCTGTTGCCTACCGGCATTATCGGCATCACGCCCCCATGCATCCCCTTCGCGAATACTTCTGGTATGTGCGCCGCTACCCCAAAATCCGGCACCGACTGAAAAGCGATCTGGCCCGCAATTATCAATTCGTTGAAAGGGGGCAGCCCTTTTTTTTGCTCCCTCTGCAGCTCTACAGTGACAGCCAGATCACCTGTCATTCGGAATTTTGTGATACCTATGATTTTATTCGCCAGAGTCTGGAATCTTTTGCCCAATATGCCGACAAAGACCTGCATCTGATCATCAAAAATCATCCCCTGGACCCCGGTATTCTTCCCTATGAAGCCTTTGCTCAGAAAACCGCCCGGCAACTCGGGATCCTTGACCGGATTCATTATTATGATTACGGAAATCTGGAACTTTTCCTGCAGCATTGCGAGGGCGTGGTGACCATCAACAGTACGGTGGGCACCTGGGCACTCAACTCCGGAAAACCGGTGATTACTCTGGCCGATCCGGTTTACAATGTGGCTGGTCTCACCAGTCAGCAGCGTCTTGCCGAGTTCTGGAACCAGCCCCATGCTCCCGATCCGGAGCTCTGGTCCGCATTCCGCCGGGTGCTGATATATGGCACCCAAATCAACGGCGGCTTTTATTGCAACACCGGTATGCAACTGGCGCTGGAAACCGCCGCTGCCAGACTTGAACTACAACAGTCCCCCATAGAGGAACTTTTATGCCGCAACGATCTCCGCAAACCATCCTTCTTACCGGCGCGACCAGCGCCATTGGCGCCGCCCTGGTCGCCGCCTACGCCCGACCCGGCGTAACCCTGCACCTGCATGGGCGTAACCGCGCAAAACTGGACGCCATTGTGCAGTCTGCCCAGACCCGGGGCGCAATCGTCACCCAGCGCAGTTTTGACGTGCGCGACAGTGCCACCCTGCGTGCCTGGGTGGCGGATTGCGAAAAAAACGGCCCGCTGGATCTGGTCATTTCCAACGCTGGCATGAACATCAATACCGGCCCCGACGAATCCGGCGAAGTCTGGGAAGAAGCCGAAGCGCTCATGGACGTGAATCTGCACGCCAGTCGGGTACTGGTAGATGCCGTGCTCCCCGCCATGCGCGCCCGCCATGCCGGACAAATCGCCCTGATGAGCTCCCTGGCCGGTTACTTCGGCCTGCCTGTCACCCCCAGCTATTGTGCCTCCAAAGCGGCCATCAAAGCCTACGGCGAAGCCTTGCGTGGCTGGCTGGGAAAAGAGGGCATTGGCATCAGTGTCATCATGCCCGGCTATGTGGACTCGGTCATGTGTCGGGAAATGCCCGGTCCCAAGCCTTTCCTCATGCAGCCCTCCCGCGCGGCGGTACTCATCCGCCAAGGGCTCGCCCGCAACAAGGCGCGCATCAGCTTTCCCTTTCCCCTCAATTTCGGCACCTGGTGGCTGGCGGTGCTTCCTGCCGCTATTTCCGTCTGGATTGTCGGCCTGATGGGCTACAATGGCCACCATGACTGAACTGCTCTGGCCCTGGTGTTTGGGCATCGGCTGGCTGCTGTCGTTTGCGGCCGAAGCGTTGCTGCACCCCCGCCCCAAACTGCCGGGCCGCCCCTTATGGACCTACCTGCTCCATAGCGGCCTGTGGCTGCTGATATTCACAATCTTTCTGCTCATCGTCCAGCGGCCGATATTTGCCATGCTGGCGGGTCTCGGTATCTGGCTGGCGGTGGTGCTGGTGGGTAATGCCAAAGAAGCCAGCCTGCGTGAACCTTTTGTATTCATGGACTTTGAATACTTCACCGATGCCATCA
>NZ_JBYCKP010000531.1:0-7642 GCF_057473445.1 Acidithiobacillus sp. TH-A36
CCTGCCCTCCAAATCGAGCGCGACCGTACTGCACAAGCTGTCCAGCGCCAACTCCACGCATTCGGGGTAGACCGCTTTGACATCGGGATTCGGGATGGGCAACAGGGCAAGATGATGCAACGGCTCTGGACCCCGAATGACGTGGTGCAGAATGTTGTGTGGCTTAAGCGTATGAACGCACAAGGGAACGATATTTACGTCAAACCCGCCGGAGACCATGGCTTAGTGTTGGTGGATGACCTTAAGCCCGAGGCGATTGATCGCCTCAAAGGCCAGGGTTTCAACCCCGCCATTGTGACGGAGACCAGCCCCGGGAATTTGCAAGCGTGGCTCAAATTGTCGCAGGACCCCATTGAGGCCCGCATCCGGAACGTATTGGGGCGGGGGTTTGCCCAAGACTTTGGCGGCGACCTGAATAGCGCGGATGCCCAGCATTATGGTCGTTTGGCGGGATTCACGAATCAGAAGCCGAACCGTCTGCTGGAGGGGGGGATGCACCCCTATGTGCTCTTGCGGGAATGGAGCGGCCACGTGATGACGCAGGCTCACGACTTGTTAGAGAAGGTGGACCGTTTTCTAGACCAGCAGGAGGCCCGTAGAGAGCAGAAACGACGGTTGACGGCCATTCATACGGAGGGTGTCAAAAAACCGTCTCCTTGGGGCCTTAAAACGACTCTGGAGCCGGTAGCGGAGTATCGCCGTCAGGCTCAGGTATTAGAAAAAAAGTATGGTTCAGACCCGGATTGGTCGAAGGTGGATTGGATGATTGCTACATCGATGGTGGCGTCGGGACAGTATGACGTGGAGGACGTGGCACGCGCCCTTCTTGGGGCGTCCCCCAACCTTCGCACCCGTAAATCCGGCCATATGGAGGATTATGCCCACCGAACGGCCACCAAAGCGTGGCTAGACCCGGCTGTGCAAGTGCAAAGGGATCAGAAGTTGGCTCAGGCCCAAAACCACGAATACGAGCGCTAAACACCGGTCAAAATCCCTCTCAACTCTTTGGTTGTATATCATTGATATACTTGTTATACATGGTATACAATTGAGGAAAAGGGAGGGTTTTTCTATGGCCACGAAACAACTCAATTTGCGGGTGGGACAGATCACCCTAGACAACCTCAATTATTTAGGTTTTCTCACGCGCAAATCCCAGGCGCATATTGTGGCCGACTGGATTAACGACCTCGCGAACACGGTTCGCACGATGGCCGAACAACGCAATCCGGCGTTAAAGGATGACCCGCAATTTCTCAAGAACGGTGGGACGATTATTTCGTTGGAAGAACAGCAAGCTGTCGCTGCTATCGCCAGGGCCTTGCTGGATTTGCGGATTCATGGTGCACAATGAGGAGAGAACATGGAGAAAGACCGTGCGCGGACTCGCACGGTCTTAGACCTCATTCTCTATCTAGTTCTTTTGTTGGGTGGTGAGGGCATCGGCTATGAGTTTGTGCCCGAGAATCACGAGCATTAGGCCGATGCCGCCGACCGCCACACGTTTGGCTGTAGTCACGCGACACCCCTCCTTTCCATTCAACGCTACCACGGTTTTTTGACACCCGTAGATCTTCCCGTTTTTAGTGTCTCAGCATTTGTGTGGAAATTATTACCATATGATTTTCCCCAATTTAAGCGATTATGCAGATGTTTGCTGAGAAATTTCTCAGCACGTATTAGACCATACATATCAATGGATATAGCCTATTTCTTTAGGTTGCAGATGGGGGGGCCCTTGCGGCGTAAAAAACTTTGGCTTTGCTGATGTTATATGGTATATTCTCAGCAATGCATCTGCACTGGAGGGATCAACCAATGGCTCCTAAGAAAAAGACCACCAGCAAACGTAAACCGCAATGGACCGAAAAGCAACTAGACTTTTTAACAATGTTGCAAGAGAAGGATGAGGTACGTGACCGTGTACGCGCCATGCTCACGGCCACTCAAGCGAAAGACTCCTGGCGTGGTTTAGTAGCGACGCCACCTGGTAGTCTCTTAGACCTTGTGATTCATGCGTTTCAACAAGCCAGTGATATTCCGCTCGAAATTCCCTTCTTTGTACCGTTACACATTATTAGTGCCGAATTGCTCCGACGGGGTATTCAAATTGACTTTTCCGGCCAACGTGTGCGACCAGATTTATGGACTATTATTTTGGCTGAATCAGGCGCAGGGAAGACTCTCACTACCAGTGAACTTCGCAATACGATGGAAGTGGACCCATCCTTGCTTTTTCCTCAAGCGGCTACGACTGCCCGTTTCGTTATGGAGCTTGCCGAACACAACAACTCACTTTGGATTCGCGACGAAATCTTGCAACTGCTCAAGGGCATGAACACTCAAACCTATCTCGCGGAGATGAAAGATTTGTTGCTCCAGGTCTACGATGGAGATACGGTTTCGCGTAAAACCAAGAAGGACGAAGTGACCATTGAAAAGCCCGCGCTAACCATTCTCGGCTTAAATGTCTACACGAGCTTTGCGCGGGAGATGGATACTACCTCCCTCCTAGACGGCTTTGCTCAACGGTTCAGCTATGTTATTGGCCGCGCTGACCCAGAACGGCCGGGGGTGAATTACCCCATCTATGATTTCCGGCCTTATCGCGCCAGCATCAAATCGGCGTGGGATGATCTGCTTCAGGCCCTGCCTGCCAACGAGACGGTCTACCAGGTCGCTGCGAGTGGCTTAGAAGCGTTCAAAATCGCCTTTGAAATGCTCATGCCGCCTAAAGAATCCACAGTGCCAATGAGTTTCTTCCGCCGGATTATGTTTCGTGGGGTGCGTTATGCGTTGCTGTATCACCTGCTTCTCAACAAGGAAACTTTTGTCATCGACCATCAAGATATGGCATGGGCAGGACGCCTCATGGGATTACATGTTAAAGATGCCGGGGCCTTACTGTTAGATACCGGAGATGGTACTGGGAGTAAATTCTTTCAGGTCTTGCAGAAGGCTGAAGTGCTCCGCGACAAAATCGTCCGCGAAGAAGGCCGCCCGATTACGGCTCGCGATATCGTAACCAACATTTGGGGCATCGAAAATGTGAACCAAGCGCGGGGAATACTTTCTATGCTGAATGAAATGCCTCCAGGATAAACACCTGGAGTAAATCGGTGGCAGCACTGCTTAGAGATGGCACGTCACCTCAGGGATGACGTGCCATCTCTAAGGCTTTCTTGGATCTCCCCGTAAATCGACGAAGAGCCAAGTTTGTCCTTGGTTGACGTTTTCCGAAAAACCAGCGGCTGCCGGGACCGCAAATCGCCCCTCACCGCCGCTCACGGGCGAATTTCGGGATTGCCGGAGGGCGACGAATTCGTTCCACGTCCGGTAGGGGGCATTATGTCAACTTGGAGTTTCTAGTGGGGTCTCACCGGCGCGTGCCTGGACGGATGCATTATTGCCCCGCGTGATATACCACTTAAATAACGCTTCGTCCTCCGCGGCCAAGGTGAACCCTTCCAGCAGAGACTGTGGCGCGCATAGGTTCAGATCTTCCGGCGCTCCGCTTCTTCTTTGGAGACACTAACGCCCATCTTGACCTGCTCCCTTCTTAGCGTTTCCACGGCCACCAGCTGCGATTCTGGCGCTCCGCGAGTTCGCTTCGCAATTGCTCAACTTCTTGCCGGAGCGATTGTATTTCGGACTCCATGGATTCTTTCTGGACGTACAGTTCGTGCCGAATTCCCTGATTCCCCTCCCTGATCACTTTGGTCAGGGTTAGCAGCCCCTCCCTCACATCCCTGAGCATTTGCTGAGGGGGGGCATCGTCGGGAGGAATAATCTCGATCATGGGTTGATTAGGGTGGGTTAGACGCACGAGGTCGTTCTCATTGATGACCCATGTCGGTCCCCAAGGATCTAAATTTTCGATATGGGCTGGGAGTTTCCCGGATCGGACCAGTCGTCGCACAGTGGCTTCGCTTTTCCCCAAATGGTGTGCCGCTTCTCGAATTGTGATCCCCCCGCACCCCCTTAGCATTGATCCCCCATCAAATGTACCAGATTTAGAAATACTTGATAGTGGCTTTGGATGATATCAGATGGATCCGACCGTGAAAATTAGTTTAGTGAATATAGTGGTTAAGTGGAAGAACAATCAGTGGGGGATTACCACCGCGTACCCCCTTTCCCAAGGACAGGGTACGGTTGATGGCATTACGTCGCACACCAACGTTACAATCAACAATGTCAATGGGAAATCGCAGTTCCCCAGTTGGATCAACAATCCATCCCAGATCCATCGGGACGGCATATTTGGAGTACAAAAGCCCGTTCCAACGATACCACCGTCAATCTTTCCAACCTCAAGTTTTATCACTCCACCTTCCGCAACGGCGCAGGTATCGCTCGTTCGATAACAATTGCATTATCGGGTCTACTGATCTACGATCCTGTATCTAGGCTGGATCGTAGATTTTGCAAGAGCGGTTGTTTTATAGGCGAGGTGCGCGATGAAGGGGAGAGTCCATGTTAGATTGGGATGGAGTGTCGCGGTTTCTGGATGACACTGAATGGTCACACAAGTTACCATTCGAACTGCAGTATCTCGAATTCGACGACCGAGTTTACGCTAGTCGCGTGGGCTATCTCGCATGGCAAGCTTTCGTCCACGGATTGCCGGAATCTGGTAGCCCAGTCAGCGGCGATGCAGTGCGTCAGGGGTGGCATTATACCCGTGATTCAACACGTCAATGGGCTGTGTTGACGGCTACGGGATCGTCGCGCTACGAGGGGCCATATGTGCATCCGGCATGGATCACGCCCGATCCGACACCATCAATCCTCTATGGGGTCGCCATTGATTGGCGCGTTATCGAAGATGCGATCCTTAGCCGTGCGTATTCGAGGCCTGCGACGTGTCACGATGCGGTCGTGACCATTCTACAGGCGTGGGAGGCCACGAATCGTGCTTGGACTCCAACAGTGTTGACCATTGGGGGCATTTCATGTGTGATTTTGTAAGAACCAAGGAGGAAGATCCATGGCATTGAAGGAGCTTGACACGCTTCTTGAACTTACCAACCTCTTGTGGACGCACCCCTTGCAGCAATCAGATTTAAATGTTCCATTAGCCAAAGACTCCCTGGAATTTCATCTCTGGAACACGTGGCTCCAATGGATTCCGGGTCCAGAAGAGGAGCCGCTTAGTCTCGGAGCTGGATGGACTGTGCAACGTCATGCAACCCACCAAGTCGCCGTCCTAAATCACCATGATGACCCGCAGTCACCAGACATGGGCGGTACGGTGTATGTCCCCCCCATCGAAGACCTCTCATTCGACCCAGTACCCCATAAATTTTTTGTCGTGGGCATGGCACCGAATTGGAAACGGTTTTTGGACGACCCCGAACTATGCGCAGAATCCACGACATGGGCTCAGGCCATCCTGTGTGTCCTCGAACAGTTCGAATACGGGTGGCTGGGCCATTATTGGACATTTCCGGCCACAGGCTGGATCATTGACGAGCAGCCTTGTGTACTCGTCAACGACGGGAACGTGTAAATTCATTTGTCGGTTACAGCGCAGTTGTGTCGTGACGAGGTTGGCGCTGCTGTGCCTCTGATCATGACCTTAGATCGCTATGATCGTTCTGAGCAAGAATAATATGGTTTATGTAAAAACTTTCTTTCAGCGCCCTTCCCGCATAGCCTCTTTGGCGAAACACTCTAGCGAAAGAAACCCCTCGCCCTTTCCCTGCCCGACAGGGCGGGGGGTGTGTAAGTTTTGGTAGCCGTCTTTTTCTGCAGCTTCCTTTCCCTCATGTCCAAGCGAGAGCGCGGACTGAGGGCGGTAAAAATCCTTTCTCATATGCCAGTCTTCCGGAGCAGCCGTCCGCGAAGGCTTGTTTTATTTGCGCGAAGCATTTATTCTAGGGAGTAAGATGGTAAGTAGCAAGCCATGTATTCGCTAACGCTCATACTGACTTGCCGGGGGTTGCCCCCCCGCACCCCGCCCCGGTGCCGTCCTTCCTTCGGTCGGTCGGCCCCGGGATCGTGGCCTCGCCGTCCGCGCTACCGCTTGGACCTGCTGTGGCCATGGTGGATGCTTGGGCCTACCGACCTTCGCCTGTCGGCTCGGTCTCTCGTTGCCACTCGTAGTCCCTGAGCATCCAGGGATTAGTGCATTCACGGTGGGTTGTTTTACACACCCCCCCTAGCCCTGTCGGGCTGGGGGAAAGGAGGGAGAGCATGGCGCGTCCCAAAGGGGACCCGGCCAACGTCCGGAGTACGACCATTGGCGTCCGCGTGACCGACGCCGAATATGCGGCCTTGCGGGAGAAGGCGGAGGCCCTGCACATCAGCCCGGCGCAATGGCTGCGGGATGCTGCGCTCAAACGTCGCTTGCCGTCGCTTCCCGTCCCGGCCATCAACATCGAGGAATACGGCAAACTGGCGCGACTCAGCGCGAATTTAAACCAATTGGTGAAGTTGGCTCACGAAGGCCGTGCGGTGACCATCAATGAGGACATGATGCGCCCCCTGCTCGGTGAAGTCTCGCGGTTGCGGTTGGCCCTGCTCGGTCAAGGAGGTGAGGATGCATGATTGCGAAAATGGCGAAGGGGCGGGGGTTCCGGGGCGCCTTGGAATACGACCTGCAAGAGGGTAAGAGCGAACTTTTAGAAACTAATCTCGCCGGCGAGAATATCCGGGCTATGGCCCATGAATTTGGGGAAGTGCGGCAATTACGGCCTACGCTCGGAAAAGCCGTGCTCCATGTGGCCTTGTCGGTATCGCCAGGGGAGCATGTGACAGACGACCAATGGCGCGAGATTGGTCACCGGTATTTGGAGCACATGGGTTTTGAGGACAACCAGTATGTCATGACGCGCCATACCGACACCGACCATGAACACATTCACCTTCTGGCGAACCGCATTACCTTCACCGGCGCGGTGGTGAGTGACAGCCAAGACTGGAAGCGGCAGGAAGCGCTGATGCGGCAGATTGAACGGGATTACGGATTGACGGTAGTGGCTCCCAGTCGAGAAGCCGAGCGCAAAGCTTCCACGAAAGGCGAAATCGAGTACGCCTTGCGGACGGGCGAACCCAGCATCAAGCAACAGTTACAGAAGTTAGGCACTGCGGCCATGCAGGAGTGTCCCAGTTTCACGGAATATGTTGAACGACTTGAGGCTGTCGGGGTGGCCGTCATTCCTACGGTGCAACTGAACGGGGCCAAGGTGTCGGGACTGATGTATCGCTTGGATGAGACGTTGATGAAGGGCAGTGACTTAGGCAAGGGATATAGTCCGGTAGGACTTGCCAAGAAAGGGGTGACGTATGAGCAAGACCGAGACTTTGCGGCAGTTAGCCGATGCCTCGAACGCGAAGCGTATCGAGAGTATGCCGCAACAAATCGAGACCTTACGGCAGAAGAAGTTACAGAGCGTAGAGGAATTCGCCGCCCAAGCGGAACCGTTGTTCCAAGCGATGGTGGCGTTAACGGACGAGACGCGGGAGACGTTGGCTCAACTCCGGGAACAGAGCGCCCAACAGATGGCCGAGTTTCAGACGCAGAGCCGGAGCATCGTGAATACGTGGCATCACAGCACCCAACTGATGGACGAAGCGGCCCAGACTCTGAACACGGCGACCGAGCACTTCAGCACGAGCCTGACGGAGACCGTGAACC
>NZ_JBYCKP010000532.1:0-3693 GCF_057473445.1 Acidithiobacillus sp. TH-A36
AAAACGGCGGTTTCCCGCCGTATAGTGCTTGTTCCTAAGGTTTTACCAGATAGCTTCAGTCACCCGTCACCGGACGCCGTTCACCATCACCATAGAAGGCATAAGCTTCTTCACCATGAATGGCATCATCACCAATCATCAGTTCTTCTTCAGACATGCGCAGCGGTACGATCAGGCTGATCAGTTTCAGAAGAATATAGGTGACGACGATATTCAGGGCGATGATAAATGCCGCACCAATAATCTGCAGCCAGACCTGATGCCAGTTACCGTCAATGGCACCTCCTGGGTTGCTGAGCCCGTATGCTTTACAGCCTTCCTTGGTGGCGAGCAGGCCCACCATAATGCCGCCCAGTACCCCGGCTACAGCGTGGGTGTGGAATACGCCGAGGGTGTCATCCACCTTACGGAACAGTGCGGTTTTGCCAACGATATTCATACTGATCCAGGGGATAATGCCGGAAGCGATGCCAATGGCAATAGCACCATATCCGTCTACCACACCAGCGGCCGGGGTAATTGCGACCAGTCCGGTAATCATCCCTTGAACGGCGCCAATTACCGCTGGTTTTTTGAAGTAAAAAATGTCCATGACCGTCCATGTCAACACACTCATGGCAGTGGCTACGTTGGTATTGAGAACGGCGGCACCGGCATCGCGGCTGGCAGCATAAGGATCACCGCCGTTAAAGCCGTTCCAGCCGAGCCAGAGAATACCGGCACCTACCAGCATCAACAGCACGTTGTTGGGCTGGAAGTTTTCACGATCCCTGGCGAGACGGGGACCAATGACTGCCGCACCGACAAATCCGGCAATACCTGCAGACAAATGGATGACGTATCCACCGGAATAGTCGATAACACCCATCGTTGAGAGGAAGCCGCCACCCCAAAGGCTGAAGGCGCCAACCGTGTAGGAGAAAGTCAGCCACAGGGGCACAAAAATCATCCAGGCCTTGAAACTCATGCGGCCCAAAAAGGCCCCCGCCATGATGACCAAGGTAATTGCAGCGAAGACAAACTGAAAATACACCATCGTCGCCATCGGCATGGCCGCAGTAGAGCCGCTGGTCGGGAAGACCGTTTGCATGAGTTCATCATTCATACTGGCTATGGGCCCCGGAATACCGACAAACGAGAACCATTGGTGGCCGAAGGCCATGTTGTAGCCCCAGAGGAGCCAGGCGATCATTACCGCAGCAAAAGCATAAAAGGCCATAAAAGCAGAGTTGACAGCCCATTTCTTTTTGACAATGCCCGCGTAAAGTACCACGAGCCCCGGAACACTTTGCATTCCGACGATAGTTGCGGCAGTGAGCTGCCACGCATTATCGCCCGTATTCAGCCAAGCTACTGACATGAGGTAATTCCCCCTTTTAACAATTTAAGAGCGGTTGTAGAACGGTTTAAATTTAAAGTGCGTCGTTACCGGTTTCACCGGTACGGATACGGATGGCATCCAGAACTTCCGAAACAAAGATTTTGCCGTCACCGATTTTTCCGGTTCGGGCGCCTTTTTCGATGGCCTCGATGGCCTGATCGACGGCATCATCACTGATGACGGTTTCGATTTTGACCTTGGGAAGAAAATCCACGACATATTCAGCACCACGGTAGAGTTCAGTGTGACCTTTCTGGCGACCGAAGCCTTTGACTTCGGTGACGGTCAGGCCCTGAATCCCCACCGCCGATAAGGCCTCGCGGACATCATCGAGTTTGAAGGGTTTAACAATGGCAGTAATCAATTTCATGACGTTACCTCTTACACAGGGTTGGAACATCCCGGGGGTATACCCCCCAGGGGTTAGAACATAAAGCCGGTCTCGACCATGCCACGGACCTGGCTTTTGGCCAGCCCGGAGGTGCCCGCGAAACCAGTACCGCTGGCCATGCTGGCCTTGACATAAGAAAGTTCGGCGCGGGCAAAAAAGCCGCCATCCTGATAGGTGGGTGTGGCCGTCAGCGACCAGGCGTGAGATCCTGCCCCAAAGCCTGTCAGATTGGCCGAGCCATCCGTGGCGCTTCCCGAGTTGCTGATGTATTCGACGCGACCAGCCAGGGAAATTTTGTCCGTCAGGCTGTAGTTGGCGAGGATGGCGCCCCCCAGGGTGCTGGTGGTTTTGGTGCCTGTACCCAAGGCCTGGATGGCACTGGCAGGAACGCTGGTGTATTGCATATAGGGGGTAACGACAAGATTACCCCCGCTGTAGGTGTATCCGGCATCGACAATGGCCTCATTATTTTGCAAAGGCGTGGTGGCAATGCTGGAGTAGGCGTAATCCGTATGGCCCAGATTCCCGCCACCCTGGGCGAAGAGCGTGTTCTGCTTGTCCAGCGCCCAGCTGACCATGCCGCTCATCCAGTTGAAACGATTGGAGTAGAATCCGTCATTCCAGGAGACGGCAGCGGTAATGGGTCCCGCACTATAGTTGAGTTGAATCCCCTTGTTGACAGCATTTTCCTGGCCCCAGAGCAGGCCCCGCGCAATATTCCAGTTCTGATAGCTGAAGGTATATTCCGCACCAATCAAGGTAAAAAGTTTGCCGATTTGGACGTTAAAATGATCATTCGGGGCAATTTCAATATAACCCGTGGGCAGGGCGCCAAACGTGTCCTGGGTAAACGTCCCGGTAGAAGCGTAATTGGCACCAAGGGTCATGACGTTATAGGCGCCAGCCTGGACGGCAAATTGCACAAGGCCGGAATTGTTGGAGATCATGACCATGCCGTTGCTGATATCGGCAGAGGCGGATTTGCTACCCGGAAAGCTGGAGCTGGGGAACTTGTTGTCCTGCCATACCCCATAGCCACTGGCTACGCCTTGAACATTCAGAGTACCCAAAGGACCGGCATTGAAGGTCAGCGGGCTGGGCAGAGCCAGGGGGGCTGCCTCGGCGTTGTCCATGGCGAGGGGCGAAACAGCCAGCATCGCCAGAAAAATGGGGTGATATCGACTGCTTAATGTTTTTTTGCTGTTTTTCATTGAAGTAACGCTCCCTGTCAGTGTAGTTGCAGAAAGCGTTTAGCAAATTCAATGCCATGAAAAAAACAATTAAAAAACAGAGAGATTATTAAATTTAACGAGGGGGTAAACTGTCATGCGCACCAAGATAGTGCGAATCGCATCAAAATGGTGCGCTACGGTTCGTCATCCGGCCGGGGTTGTGGCGCCGTCAAGGTCTGATCTTCCATATCCAGATGGACGTCATAACCCCAAAGCTCCTGTATATATCCCAGAGTCTTTTGGGCTTCATCAAGGTCCAGGGCTTGCTGGTCCATTTGTTTCAGACGTAACTGCCGATCTCCCCAGCGGTCTACAGAGATGACCTGAATATCCGGAGGGCGGCTACTGTCGGCAATTTGCCGGGCGAGTGCTTCGCGCAGGTGTTGGTAGCCCGCATCATCATGGATGGCGCTGACCCGGTAGGTCGCTTCATCTACCGCATTGTGCAGGGAGAACAGATGTAAATCCCGCATCACCTTGGGAGAAAGGTATTGCAGAACAAAGCTTTCATCACGAAATTCGCGCATGGCAAAGTGAATGTGTTGCAGCCAGTCCGGGTCGCCGGCAAAACTGAACCAGCGCCGGTCTTCCTCGGTAGGCGCCACGCAGATCCGTTTGATGTCCTGAAATATGGCAAAACCCAGCGCATAGGGATTGAGACCACTATAACGGCGGTCATCAAAATCGGG
>NZ_JBYCKP010000533.1:0-18134 GCF_057473445.1 Acidithiobacillus sp. TH-A36
GTCAGCCCGCCTTAATGATCAGCCAGTTGCGCGATGCCATCGCCACGGGCTGGCCGGATAAATATCCCGCCGACGACCCCGCGCCCGAAAAAAACCGCCTGCTCCGCCGCATCACCCGGGAACACCCGCTGCAGGCTTTCAGCCGGAAATATCTGGAGCATCCACAAAAATACCGCACATGGGCGCGCGAATGGTTCCCTGATCCGGAAGAAGAAGCCCGATCTGATCTGGCCCAGCCCGTTCCGGCACTTGCCGTTCCGGAAACAGCGACCAGAACCCTGAGAGATTTCATCGAATTTTTCCGTTGTCCGGCACGCGCCTTTTACCGGCAGCGTCTCGATACATTTTTTGGGGATGCGCCGGCTGACAGCGAAGACAATGAAACTTTTGTCCTGAATGGACTGGATCAATACAGTCTGCTTAACGACGTACTGGAAGCGGCAACAACTGTGGAATCGACGGAAAATCTGCTGCCCATTGTGACGCAAAAAATCGCCGCACAATTGCGCAGTGGTCAATATGCCTTCGGGATTCTGGGACAGCGGCAGGCGGAAACCTTGCGCAGCAGCGCCGTGCCCATTCTCAGCGTCTGGCAAACCCTGATGCAAAGCTGGCAGCCCGACCATCAACGCCATGCGCTTTATCATGAAGCGGGGCATGTGTTGCTGGATGACTGGCTGCCGCCTTTGTATCTGGATGCCGACCAGCATCGGGCTTTTCTGCAGTGCCGTGCCAGTCGCCTGCTCAATGATAAAAACCAGATTCAGGCTGACAAAATGGCGGATATTTGGATACAGCAATTATTGGCCGCAGATTTGGGTATTGCCAGCCGCGCCATTGTGCTGGGCAAGGATGCCGTGATCCACAGCACCAAGCCCATTGCAAATGCCTCCGACATTCTCAAAGAACTGCTGGATTTCTGGGGAGAAAGCCTCCTCCAGCCCCTGCCCGTCACCCTGAAAACAGCAGTGGCCGCATTCCACAACGCCAACCCCGCTGCAATCTATGAAGGGAATCAGCATAGCGACGGAGAAGTACAGCGTTACCCCGGCCTGGCCCGGGACTATCCGGATTTTGCCCGCCTGAGCAGCCAGCGCTGTGGGCCTCGCCAGTGGGGCTTTCAGGAATATGCCGAAGCCCTGTACCGGCCCTTTGCCGACTGGCTGGGAAAACTGGAAGTGGAGCCACACGCATGAGTACGGCGCTAAACCCTCTGGAGATGCCACTCTGGGGCAGTCGTCTCATCGAAGCCAGTGCTGGCACCGGAAAAACCTGGACCATTGCGGCATTGTACCTGCGCCTGATTCTCGGTCATGGGCAGGTCGGTCAGCCCGTGCTGATGCCGCTACTCCCCGAAAACATTCTGGTGATGACCTTCACCCGGGCCGCCACCCAGGAACTGAAAGAACGGATCCGCCAGCGTCTGCAGGAGGCTGCCGCGTATTTTCGTGATCCGGAGCAGCAGCCAGCTGATCCATTTTTGCAGACCTTGTCAGAGGACTATGCAGAGCCAGCCGCACGTCAGCATGCCGCCTGGCGACTATCTCTGGCCGCCGATGCCATGGACCAAAGTGCCATTTTCACCATTGATGCCTGGTGCCAACGCAGCCTGCGCGAACACGCCTTTCTGACCGGCAGTGATCTGCGCGAAAGCCTGCTGCTGGACGACAATGATCTCCGCGCCGATGCCATCCGCGACTTCTGGCGGCAGGAAATATATCCACTCCCGGAACACCTGCTGGAGCCGGTGCTGGCGGTGTTTGCTGATCCCGATCAGGTCCAGAGTAAAATCGTTCCGTTGCTTGGTAATGGTGCGACTTTTGGCCAGCCTTCCCGGCCTCTGCAGGCACTGCTGTCGCAATCCATAACGGCGCTGCAACAGCAGATTAAAATGTTAAAACAACGTTGGTCTGATCAGCAGGCAGACTTGCGTAGCTACATCCTCCAGATTCTGAATGGTCCGAAGGTAGACAACCCGCTCAATGGCGGAAAATACAAACCCGAAGCCATGGAAGCGGTTTTCGAAGCCTTGCAGGACTGGCTGGATAGCCCCGAACAAATCCTGCCCGCCAATCTGGAGAAATGTCAGTTACTCCGCGCCAGCAGCCTCCAGAAAAACTGCAACAAAGGTCGAACTATCGAAGTACCGTCTTCGGCCCGGATACTGGAAGCCGTTCTTAACGAACTGGAGACCCCCAAAGCGCAATTCCAAAAAATTCATCATGATATTCAAAGCCATGCTGCCGCCTGGATTCAGCAACGCCTGGAAACCCTCAAAGCCATGCATCATCAGGTCAGCTTTCACGATTATCAACGTCGCCTCGCCGACGCGCTGGGTGATCCGGCCCGGGCCGAACAACTCAAAAGCCGTCTGCAAAATCAGTATCCGGTGGCCATGGTCGATGAATTTCAGGATACCTCCAGCCTGCAATACCGGATTTTCGACGCCATTTACGCCACGGCAAGCAACACCCCCGAGCGCCTCCTGCTGCTCATTGGTGATCCCAAGCAATCCATTTATCGTTTTCGCGGCGCCGACATCCAGAGTTATCTGCAGGCACGACGCCTGACTGCAGGCCGGCACTACCAGCTCGACACCAATTTCCGCTCCAGCAAGCCACTGGTAGCCGCGCTCAATGCGCTCTATGACGAAGCCGAAGCAGAACTATCCGAAGGCGCATTTGCCTATGCCAAAGCGGGTGCAGACAATCCTTTGCCCTACTGGCCCGTCCAGGCCAAAGGCAAAAACGCCTACTGGCAACTCGACAGGCAACCCGGGCCCGCCCTGACCATCTGGTCCGCTGCAGAATCTCTCAACAAAGCGGATTATTTGTACCATGCCGCCGAACAGGCAGCAGAATGCATTGTCCAGATACTCGCTGATCCTGAAACCGGTTTTCGCCAGGAAAACGCTAAACAAATACGACGGGTAAGCGGGAGAGACATCGCCATTCTCGTGCGTGACCGTCATGAGGCTGCCTGTATCCGCGAAGCCCTGCAACGGCGGCGCGTACGCAGTGTTTTCCTCGCGGAAAAACAATCTGTATATGACAGCCCCGAAGCACAGCAACTGCTGCTCTGGCTGGAAGCCGTTGCCGATCCGGAAAACACCCAACGCCTGCGCGTCGCTCTGGCCCTGCCGCTACTCGACTTGTCCCATCAGGATCTGGATGCTTTCAATCGGGATGAAAATGCCTGGGAAGAACAACGGGGCAATTTTCAGGACTTGTCACGCAGATGGCGGCGTCAGGGCGTTTTGGCCATGTTGCATCACAGCATTCATCACTTTGCCATAGCCCGTAAGCTGTTGCGCCACCCTGATGGAGAACGGCGCCTGACCAATCTCCTTCAGCTTGGCGAACTCCTGCAAAGCGCCAGCGCCACCCGCGAAGGACCTGAGGCGCTGATTCATTTTCTCCGCGAGGCCATCGCCGCTGGCCATGATCAGAGTGATGCCCACATTCTTCGCCTGGAAAGTGATGCCGAGCTGATTCGGGTCGTCACCATCCACGCCGCCAAAGGCTTGCAATACCCTCTGGTTTTTCTGCCGTTTATTGCCACTTACCGGAAAGACAAGGCTGAGGATTATCAGGTTCAGGTCGAAGGGGATGGCGCAGCGCGCATTATTTGGGAGCGGGGCGACTCAGAGGCGACGGAACGCGCCCGCCTGCAGGAAGATTTACGCCTGCTGTACGTGGCGCTGACCCGTGCGGAATATGCCCTCTTCCTGGGACTGGCGGCACCCAGCACCGCTAAATCGCCCATTTTTGACCACAGCGCCATCGCCTATTTATTGGGGCATCAGCACCACCATATGGCCTTGCCCGAGCTGCTCAACCGCCTCCAGAAAAATGCCGCACTCAGGGAAAACCTCCAGATCCACCCCCTGTCTACGGAAATCCCGGTTACCCCCTTGGTCGCCAGCACCAGCAATACGCAAAGCCGGATTCCCGATTATCATGGTCACTTCGATAAAACCTGGGGAGTAGGCAGTTTTTCCCTGCTGGTGCGTGATCTGGCCTCATCTGCCCTGCCCAGTGCACGACGTGCCCGCCAAGGGGCCAGCTGGCACCAATACCCACAGGGAATGCGTGCCGGAACTTTCCTCCATGACCAACTGCAAGCGCTCGCGGGGCAAGGGTTCGCCACTGTTTTGCAAAAGGGCAGCACCTCACGTATCGCCCGGGCCTGTGAACAGGCGGGTCTGTCCGACTGGGCAGAAGGCACCCTGGAATGGCTGCAAGCCATCGTCCGGACGCCCCTCACGGCATCCGGCCTGAGCCTGGAAAACCTGCAGCACTATCAGAGTGAAATGGCTTTCTGGTTTCCCGGTGCCGCACTGCGCAGCCGGAAACTGGACCAACTCTGCACCGACCAGATGCTTCCCGGCATGCAGCGGCCGCGCCTGCCGGATCGCGTTCTGCACGGTATGATGCGCGGCTTCATGGATCTGGTGTTTGCTGATGCCGGTCAATATTTTGTCATGGATTACAAATCCAATGTCCTCGGCAGCGAGGATCAGGATTATCATGAACAGGCCATGCAGCAGCAGACCCTGCAACATCGTTATGAACTGCAGGCCAGTCTTTATCAACTGGCCCTGCACCGCTTACTGCAGCAGCGTCTGAGCGGGAATTACGATCCGCAGGTGCATTTGGGGGGAACCCTCCTGTTCTATCTGCGCGGACTGGAAGGACCGCAACACGGAATCCTTCATCTGCCCGCCAATCCGGCACTGATTGAAGACATGGACCAGTTGTTTGCGTCCGGAGAACGCGCATCATGAGTCAGGCCATATGCCATACCAATCCCGAAGCCATTCTCCAGCTTTTGCAAGACTGGACGGAAGCGCAATGGTTGAGAGCTCTCGATCTGAGTTTTGCGCGTTTTCTGCTCAGTCTGGAACCCCAGGCACCGGCCCTCTTGCCGCTGGCGGCAGCACTGCTCGCCCGTCTGGAAGGCGAAGGACACACCTGTCTGCAGCTCGACCTTTTTCTGCATGAGCCCGAGCGCTTTCTCAGCGGACCATCAGAACTGGTCACGGAAATTCGCCATATCCTCGCCGCATGGTCCCAGCCGCAACAATGGATCAACATTCTCAGCACTTGCCGGGTGGTGGAGCACATCAACCGCACTCACCCAAAACTTCAGGGCGACGACAGCGAAACACCCCTGGTACTGGATCAGGGCTGTCTGTATCTGCGGCGCTACTGGCGCGATGCCCAGTGCATCGCCCGGACACTGACAGAACAGGTCAGTCGCAGGGCGCTCAATCCCGCCTCGGCAGACACACTGAAACCGCTGCTGTCACAACTTTTCCCCGCTGACACTTCAGGTTCGCAGGAAAATCTTCCCTGGCAGAAAATTGCCTGTGCGCTGGCCATGCGTGGCCGCTTCACCATCATCACGGGTGGCCCGGGTACGGGCAAAACCTACACAGCAGCCCGCCTGATGGCCCTGCTCATGGCCCGGCACAACAGTAGTTCACTGCGGATTGTGCTCGCCGCACCTACCGGCAAGGCTGCCGTGCGCATTAATGAATCCCTGCACAACGCCATTGCCCAATTGCCGCCGCTGGGCCAACAGGATCTGGCGACCGCCTTTGCGCGCATCGGTCCGGCACGCACCCTGCACAGCCTGCTCGGCGCACGTCCCGGAACCCGCCGCTTTCGCCATGACCATCAGCACCCCCTGGATCTGGATGTACTGATCGTCGATGAAGCCTCCATGATTCATCAGGAAATGATGGCCGCCCTGTTGCGTGCCCTACCTGAGCATGCCCAACTGATTTTGCTGGGAGATCAGGACCAGCTGGCTTCCGTCGAGGCGGGCGCGGTACTTGCCGATCTTTGCAATCATACCGGTTCCTACGACAGCGCCACCTGCACCTGGCTGGAAGAGACTTGCGACTGCACGCTGGAGGCAGACCGCTGCTCTACCAATCCACTTGCCAGCGGGGTGGTGCGACTGCAACGCAGTCATCGCTTTAACGCCGGAATTGGAGCGCTTGCTGACGCCGTGCAACAGGGACAAACATCTCTGGCTATCCAGACACTCCACCAGGAAGCAGTGCTCCAATGGTACGAGGCCCCGGAAATTGCGCAGATCCTGCAACTGGCGGACAGCCACTCAGGTTACCGGCCACTCTGGGAAAATATCCGCCGGGCTGGCAGCAAAAACATCGAGGAACACGCCCTTTGGGTACAGCAAATTCTCGAACAATATGGCGCGTTCCGCCTGCTTTGCGCCCTGCGCCAGGGGCCCTGGGGTGTTAGCGGAATCAACCAGGCCATTGAAGACCATCTGCAGGAAACCGGCCTCCTCAAAACCCAGGGGCTCTGGTATGCCGGACGCCCCGCCCTGATTACCCGCAATGATCCCCGGCTGGGGCTGAGCAACGGGGACATCGGTATCGCTCTTCCCGATCCCGAAGGCAAGCTACGGGTGTATTTCCCCGGCAACGACCCCGTGCCCCGCGCCATTCTCCCCAGCCGCCTCAAATACAGCGAAAGCGCCTGGGCCATGACCGTGCACAAATCCCAGGGTTCAGAGTTCCAGCACACGGCGCTGATTCTGCCGCCGCAGGATAGCGCGGTGATCCGCCGGGAGCTTTTATATACGGCCATTACCCGGGCCCGCGAGAAATTCAGCTTGTTTGCCACGAAGGCTGGCCTGGAACAAGCCATTACCCGCAGAACCCTGCGGATGAGCGGCCTGCTGGCAGCCTTGCAAAATTCAGCTAATTAATAAAAATAAAATTCGCCAGACTGCCCATGATCCACCACCCACTTTAGAAAAACCCCACAGGAAAGCATGCCCAGTCGATTCTCCATGAAATCCCGTGCGCTACTGAATTCGCTACTTCAGAATCGGCAGGCCGATTTTACGGCCGCCATTGCCCAGGCGGTAGAGCGGTTTTATGCAAAAGTAGCGGAATACCCCGAATTGGAGATTGTACTGCAGCGTCTGGGTAATGAAAGAGTCTCCCGACTGAAAACGGAACAATGCAAGCACTCGCTGTCGCTGCTTCTTCCGGACGATGGTAATGACCTTGAGCTGCGATCACAGGAAATCGGTAAAATTCACGCTTTAATGGGCATTCAAAGTGAATGGCTGATCAACAGTATGGCCCTTTACAGTGACAGCCTGCTGGAGCTGCTCAATCCCTTTTTTAAAGACACCCCGGAATTACGCGGATATCTGCTGCAAAGACTCGCCACGGACCTTGCCCGCCAATTGCAAGGCATGGAAGCCGTAGCCCTGGAAGAGCGCAAAATTCTTGAGGACATTGATCAATTGCTGATCAGCGAGGTCACTCCGGAAGAAAGTGTGCGGCAGATGATCAACAAGTTGATGACCATTTCCGGGCTGGATGGTGCATGGATCGGCCATTCTGAAGATGGCATTCACCTGCTCCGCGATCAGGTCAGCGGTGAAGCAATGGAGGAATACCTGGATAGTGTTGAGATTCGTCTGGACGATAGTCCTTACGGCCAGGGACCCGCTGGAAAAGCCTGGCGCAGCGACGAAATTGTGTATGTCGACGACTGGCAAAGTGATCCGATCACAGCCCCCTGGCAAGAGCCCTCCCAAAGATATGGCTGGCGCTCCAATGTAACCATTCCCGTCAAGGTCAACGGCAAGCCTTATGCCACTATTGGTCTGTACAGCAAGATTCCTGGGTTTTTTCGTGCCCCCAATCGCCAGAACCTCATACGACACCTTGCCATCATGTTGGGCATCGCCATTGGTCGTCATCAACAACAAATACGCATCGATCGCTTGAATAGTCTCTATCGGGCCTTTCTCGCCGAGGGCGACATTCTGATCCGGGCCAGATCCGAAACCGAGATGCTCCGCAAAACCTGCCAACACATTATTGAAGGAACCCTGTTCAAAACCGCTTACGTCATGAAGCCCGATCCGGTTGGCTGTTTCAGGGCCCTTGCTGGTGCCGGTACCGGGAGCGGGATTCTCGGCAATCCGGGTATCCAGCTGTTTTCAGACCGTCCCAGCCTCTTGCGGGATACCTGGCAATCTGAGCGCCTGCAATACCGCAATGATTACCGCAACGATCCCGCTTTCAGTGCTCAGCATAATCTGATGGAACAACAAAACTGGGCCAGTGTCGCCACCATCCCGATTCGGCGTAACGGACAAATCTGGGCGATTCTGGGTGTGACCAGCAGCGAAAAGAACATTTTTGACCAGGAAATTCTGGGTGCGCTTGCCCGGGTAGGCAAACTGATTGGTTACGGCCTGGATGAAATGGATCTCAAAAAACGCATTGATCAGGAACGCATCACCCAGAGCTGGATGGCGCGTCATGATGCGCTGACCCGATTGCCCAATCGGGTGGCCCTTCTGGACAGAATTCCCGAGGCCATCCAGCGTGCCCAGCGTGAAGAAAAATTACTCGGCATCTGCATGCTTGATCTGGATGATTTCAAGCCCGTCAACGACCAGCATGGTCATGCCGCCGGCGATGTATTATTGCAAAAAGTCGCCGACCGACTGGGTCAGGCACTTCGGCAGACAGATTTTGTAGCCAGGGTGGGGGGCGATGAATTTGCCCTGGTTCTGGAAAACATCCAGAACATGGAAGATGTAGAAAAGCTGATGGTCCGGATTTCTGAAGCCCTGGAAAGGCCCTATGTTCTTCCCGGCAATATCACCGTCAAAATCGGCGGAAGCCTGGGCATCACCATTTTTCCCTTTGATGAAGGGGATAGCGAAATACTGCTGCGTCATGCTGATCAGGCGCTGTATGCCGCCAAAGCCAATAAAACGGAACGCAAACACTTTTGGGCCAGTTTTCAGGGAGAAGAAGTATTTTCTGGAGAAACCTATCTGCCGTATTTAACACTGCTTCAGCAGGATGAGGGCCTGATTGCCTATTACCAACCGATTCTGCATCTGGCAACGGGTCGCATCATTGGCATTGAAGCCCTCGCCCGCCTGCGGCAAGGCACTGAGATTATTCTTCCCGACTCGTTTATTCCCCATCTGGACAGCAGGGCAGCGCAAATGCTCACCAGCAGAATGCTGCGTTCTGCCACCCAAACAGCACAACAGCTTCATCTTGCCGGATTTCCTCTCGAAGTTGCCGTCAACATTCCTCCGGACGCTCTCTTTGCAGATGATTTTCTGCCCGAATTGCAGGCCATTCTGGCCGACAGTGCTCTGGCACCGGAACAATTAACCCTGGAGATTCTCGAAAATGGCGATTTTTTATCTCTGCAACTGGCCCAGGAAAAAATCGCCACCATTCGCTCGTTGGGGGTTCGTATTGCTCTGGATGATGTGGGTAGCGCCTACGCCTCACTGCTGCGCCTGAAAGAAATTGCCGTTGATGAAGTCAAACTGGACCAATGTCTGGTCCGTGGAATTCCCGAGCAACCCGGCGATCTGATTTTCGTTGGCAGTGTTGCCGCATTGGCCTTGTCCATGGGTTCGCGTTATGTGGTCGAGGGGGCTGAAACGCCGGAGACGCTGGATGCTCTGGCTGTTCTTGGGGTGGACTGCGTTCAGGGCTACGCCATTGCACGGCCCATGCCCGAACAAGCACTGCTACCCTGGCTTCAGGCCTGGACGCCACAGCCACAAAACAATCAGCCTAAAACCCTGCTGGGTGCTTACGCCTCGCATTTGCAATTCGACAGCTTATATCAGATTGCGCCCGCGATTCTTGGCCAGCTTCCCAGCCTGGATGATTCTCATCGTTGCCGTTTGGGAAAATATCTGGATACCCACGGTCTCGCGAACTCCGCACTCGCAAAGGCCCATCAGGCCTACCATGCCTGCATTTCTCGCGAACATAGCCCTGAAGAAATCACTCGACTCAGAAAGAAAATGGCAGACAATTTTGCGGCCACGCACGACAGCCTTCCCGAAAACCAGACACTCATTCATCCTGAAAACCGCAGTTAGCCTGAAAGCTTGTTGTTCTCAGGCTCATCCTGCCTCTGGTTCAAATCTTAGGGCCGCTGAATTCAGGCAATAGCGCAGGCCGGTGGGTTCAGGCCCATCCGGAAACACATGCCCCAGATGGCTGTCGCAGCGGGCGCAACGGATTTCCGTACGCACCCTGCCATAGCTGGTGTCGGTCAATTCGCGGATATGGTCAGGGGCGAAAGGCTCCCAAAAGCTGGGCCAGCCGGTTCCTGACTCAAATTTGTTGGCTGAGCGGAACAGGGGCAGACTACAAAGAGCGCACACGTAGTCACCGGCCTCTTTTTCATGAAGCAAACCTCCACAAAACGGCGGTTCCGTACCGTGCTCAAATAACACATGACGCACTTCTGCGGGCAAATCTTTGGCCATTTCGGCACGGGTGTTGGCATCAATGGGGGTCAAGTCATATCCTGCAGATGAAGTAGGCATTTCCTAAGACTCCTTGGTGTGTAAATACTGTGGAAAAGTATGCCGTAATTTTTCCACCTTGGGCAAAGCAACCGCGCAGATATAAGGTTGATCAGGATTACGGCGGGCGTAATCCTGATGATAGTCCTCCGCAGGATAAAAGTTCTCCAGAAGGAATACTTCAGTCACTATGGGTTGTCCGAACATTCCCGTCGCATTGAGTTCTGCAATATAATTGTCAGCCATCTGCCGTTGGGCAGCATTTACGGCAAAAATAGCCGAGAGGTATTGTGTCCCCACATCATTCCCCTGACGATTGCGTTGGGTGGGATCATGGGCCACGGCGAAAAAGACCTGCAACAGACGGCCGAATGACAGGCGCGCCGGATCAAAATGAATCTGCACCGCCTCGGCATGACCGCTTGTACCACTACAGACCGCCCGATAATTGGCTGTTTCCCGGGCTCCTCCGGTATATCCCGAAACCACCCGGGTGACGCCTTCCAGAGCAAGATAAACAGCTTCGGTACACCAGAAACAACCACCTGCAAGTACGGCCATTCCGGGCGTAGTGGCGTCTGGTTGCTCTCCCTGGGGAGCTGGTATTTGCATGACCATCACTAACCTCCTGGATTCGTATTCGGGAAAGACCACAAAGCACTTGACCTAAACCGGCAATCTCATGAGCATAGCCGCAAATCAACGATTGACCAAGCTGGAGACGTCATGAGCGGACATGGACTGCATAGCCACCCACCCCACGAAGAAATGGTTCATCATGCTGCCGAAGGTCATGGCGGAGAGCATCACAGTCTCAGTCAGTGGGTCGCCATATTTACCGCCATTCTCGCGGCCTTTGGCGCCATTGTCAGTTATCAGGGAACGCACCTGATGAATGAGGTGCTGCTCCAAAAAAACGAAGCCGTCCTGGAAAAAGCCAAGGCTGCTGACCAGTGGAATTACTATCAGGCCGTCAGCACCAAGCTGCACATGATGGAGCTGGCCATTATTCTTGCCCCGAACAAATCCGCCGACTTTAAAGAAAAAATTGCAAAATATGAACACCAGAAAGTCAGCATTCAGCAAAGTGCCACGGAAATGGAGCAAAAATCTGAAGCGGCCAACCGTGAGTCGGCGCATCTCAACCGTCCCCATAATGATCTGGAAATTGCCATGATTTTTCTGCAAATTGCCATTTCATTGGCATCAATTACAGCGCTGACCCGACGTAAATGGTTGTTTGCGGTAGCGGGGATCAGCGCTGCCGGAGGCATTGGTCTGTGGATAAGCGCCATTTTTTTATTTTGATCCGGTCTCCGGCAACCATTCCATACCCTGCAACAACCCATTCCGGCCTAGCAGCGCTGAATGATCGGTTCTGACGGACCGGGATGCGACAGATCAGGGTATTTGCTAGGATGGAGACATTGTGTTCAACAAATCAGCCTGAGGATGATACGAAATGACGTTAAACAGACAGTTCCGCAACCTGACATTACTCACAGGAGGCTTCTTGCTTGCAGGCTGCGCCAGCGTCACCACCTCCAATCTGAAACCGGCGGAACACTTGGTCCAGCAAAATTTCCATAATAAAATCCATGTCACTAAAGTCTTTCCCGGTCCCGTCCACAGCCTGACGGGTATTGTCGTTGAAACTGACCAGCACCAGCAGGGCATATTATGGATGCTGGCCGACAAATATCTGTTATTGGGCCCGGTAGTCAATGCCCAGCAGGAAAACATCACCGGACATTATGCAGACCAGTATCTGCCTCAACCCGCCAAAGTACCTGCCGAAAAAATTGCGTCTGCAGCCCTGGCAGCACCGGGTTTTACCATAGGACATTCGGGACCGCTGATGGTCGTATTCATGGATCCCAACTGTATTTTCTGTCATCTGCTCTGGGAAGCGCTGCAACAACCGGTAGCCGAAGGCAAAGTCCGGGTAAAAGTGGTTCCTGTCGGCTTCCTCAAGCCTTCCAGCCCGGCCAAGGCGGCAACCATTCTCGCAGCAAAAAATCCTGCCGAAGCCTGGGCCAACAACGAAAAAGGTTTTGATTTGCATACCGAAGAAGGCAGCACCAAACCCCTGAGTCATATTCCTGCGGTAGACGAGGCAGCGGTCAAGGCCAATACCCAACTCTTACATCAAACCGGAGAAACCGCCACCCCTGCCCTGTTATACTGCATTAAAACGCCAAAAGGGCTGGTAATGCAGATGAAGCACGGAATGGACGTGCACCGCACGCCGGAGTTCATCCAGAAACTGGAGGGCAGTGTCGGCGCCCGGGGCTGCATCCCTTCTGCCTGATTGCCTTGCGCGGAACGACCCCTTAGCGGATCTCCCAGCGCCAGGCATCGGCGATGATGGTGGCCAGATCCGCATAGCGGGGCTGCCACCCCAACTGTTCACGGATTTTGCGTGAGTCGGCTACCAGGCGGGCGGGATCTCCTGCCCGTCTGGGCTCATCCTCACATCTAATGGTTTTGCCCGTCACCTTGCGGGCGATATCAATGACTTCCTGTACCGAAAAACCATTACCATTCCCAAGATTAAAAGCGCAACCATCGCCTCCGGCGAGAAGATGTTCCAGTGCCAGCCAATGTGCTTCAGCCAGGTCAGTCACATGAATATAGTCACGAATACAGGTCCCATCGGGTGTCTCATAATCACGCCCAAACACACGGATCTGGGCCCGTCGCCCGGAAGCTGCCTGTAATACCAGCGGAATCAGATGCGTCTCCGGATCATGACGCTCACCCATTGCTCCATCGGGATCTGCCCCTGCCGCATTGAAGTAGCGCAAACAGGCAGATTTGAGGCCATAAGCGCGATCATAGTCAGACAGCGCCTGCTCCACCATCCACTTACTCCGTCCATAGGGATTGATGGGATCTTTTGGATGATTTTCATCAATAGGGGTATATTGAGGTTCACCAAAAATCGCTGCTGTAGAGGAAAAAATAAATTTTTTGACATCAAATGCAACCATCACATCCAGAAGATTCAGCGTATTGCTGACGTTGTTCTGATAATATTTGGAAGGCTCCTGTACGGATTCTCCCACCTGAATATAAGAAGCAAAGTGCATGACTGCATCAAATGAATGCGTTGAGAAAATCCGATTCAGCAAACGGGTATCCGCAATATCTCCATAAACAAATGCGCCACCACAAATTGCATCACGATAACCACCGGAAAGATTGTCCAGTGTCACCACCTCCGCCCCGCCCTGAAGCAAACGTTTTACCATATGGCTGCCAATATAACCCGCACCACCCACTACCAGAATTTTCATGAATTGTCTGCCTCGGTCAGATAATGCGTTTACTGAACAAGTAACCTTTCGGGCCAACTGTTCATTTTTGCTGTCTGGATTCTAGCGAAAAAGCACAGCATGGGGCAAACTGTTCCCAAGTTAATCAGGCCTCTCCATGCGCTTCCAAAGGACTTTATGAATCCGCCATTGCTTAATCCCTGGGCGTACTCTGCGGTATTGTTTATTGGCTTGATTTTATGCGTTTTTGTAGGCTTCAAGATCGGCAAACGCAGTCGGGCTGACGGCGGTTCCGGGGCACTGAACGGGGCCGTATTCGGACTTTTGGGATTACTGTTGGCGTTTTCCTTTTCCGGTGCCGCCGAACGCTTTGAACACCGCCGCGATCTGATTACCGAAGAAGCCAATGCGGTCGGCACCGCCTATCTGCGGTTGGATTTATTGCCAGCAACACAGCAGATGGCCCTGCGCAAAAAAATGCAACAATACCTGCAAACCCGACTGGAAACATATCAGCACATTGGTACCAACACCCCTGCAGCTCTGGACGCCTATCAGCGTAGCATTCAATTACAGCAACAAATCTGGACAGAAGCGACCCGTGCGGCCCAACACACCGGCAACACAGCCATATTAAGCCTGGTCAGCCGTGCACTGAATGCCATGTTTGATATTACCACCACCCGCCTTGCCGCCACCCGAAATCATCCACCAATAGTCATAGAAATTCTGCTTTTCGCACTGTCCTGGATTTCTGCCCTGCTGGCAGGCTATGGCATGACCGACCACCAGCGCATTCCCTGGCTACAGGTCATCATTTTTTCCGCCGCGCTGACCATCACCATTTTCGTGATTCGTGATCTGGAATATCCACGCCTCGGCTTCATCCGTGTCGACTCGGCGGATCACTTACTGGTCGAAACCCTGCAGGGGATGCAGACAAGCGCTATCAGATCATCCTGAAGCAGGAGTACCAGAATATATCGCTGGTGCTGCTGAGTTCTGGCGTACTATCAGATCAGTTTTTGCTCAATTCAACATCATGACAAAGTTCAGTCACCGGCTTCCTGTATCCCAGGAAGGTCGAAGGTTACCGTGGGGACCGAAGCGAAATGCTCCGTTGTACCAACCCAACCCGAACAACGCCAGGTTCTGATTATAGTAATGAACAGGTGGATAACCATAAAGTCCCGTGGCGGGGCTACGCTCGGCTTCGAGGCGGGCTAGCTGCACTTTCGCCGCCTCCGGCATCTTATACTGTACCAGAAAAGGGAGAAGTGCTGCCGAAAAACCGCTGGGCCCCGTACCCTGTACCAGCCCCGATTGATAATTCTCTTGTAGCGGTGGCAGATCATGTGTCTTCATGTATAAAGCCATTCCCCAGAGGGAATCGAGTACTGCTTTAGCACCCGGCGTATCCGGGTTCGTCATTCCTGCCCAAAGATAGACTCTGATCGCATTGTAACTTCCTTCCACGCCTTGGGGAGCTGGGAAGTAGCCTCGATCAGGACTATAGCTAATCCAGTCAGGCGAAAAACCATGGGGAGATGTCTTGGCAATAACTCTCGGCAGGTATTTAGACATCTCCCGCCAGGGTCCATCAGGGAGGGCTTCGGCAAGGCTGGCCAACAGAAATGGGGGCAAGTAACTGGGATTGATCACCAAAGAAACACCGAAACGGAAATATTTTTCTCCGGGAATGAGCATGGGCCCAGCCCCCTTCATGGGCAAAATCTCTTGGGCGGCAATCCGCTGAGCCAAAGACCTTCCCATTTGGGTGTAGTGTTCATTATTCCATAGACGCCCTGCCTGCAGGAGGTCATAAGCAATCCACAAGTCAGAATCGGCGGCGTGATTGCCGCTGAGGGGACCCCATTGGCCGTCGTCCTGTTTGCCCCAGCGCCAAATGGGCAGATTCTGTGCCAAATTTCCTTGGGCCAGGTTTATCTGAGTCCAACTCAGGATGCGGGCAAATGTCTGGGGCTCATTACTCACCAAGGCAAAAAACAAGGCATAAGACTGCCCCTCGGAGGTGGTGATGCCACCCTCGACCCAATCTATGACCCGGCCCTGAGGATCAATGAAATGCTGCTGATAAGCGCTCCAGAACTGCAACCAGGCGCCTGGCACCACAGCCGCAGCGCTGAGGGGGCTCATCAAGAGCACTATCAGCCCCAGCAGTCGGCACGCTTGTCGCCACCATCGCCTCATGGCAGTACTCGTCCGGGACTCGCCATGAGTCGGGCTGAGGCCAGGTCGGGCAGATGATTACCTGAAAACACATAGCGGAGATCCAGGCCGAACTGCACCTGAGAAAAGGCAGGATTGGCCTGATAACTGGCTGCCCCATCGACAAACCAATGCTGAGAAAGCTGCTGGGTGAACAGGACATTGAGTGCGCCGGAAACATTGCTCGTCTGGGCAGCCGTGTAACTGGCATTGGTCAAATCCAGGCCATCTTGCAGTGATGACAATTGGGAGCGCAAGTTGGGAGCACCTATAAAAGGTGCGGCCGCCGTCCGTGCCCACTGATAGCCCAGAGAAGCAGCTACCGAGAGCTTCCCATTGGACCACCAGTGACTGAGCGCCATGGCCAGCTGGGGCTGAAGTAACCAGCTGGGACTGTAATAGTCCCCATAACCGGGACTGGAAAAATTCTGATTATGGGCGTAACCCTCACCATACGCTGCCGGGCCTATGGCCGCCCACCAGTGGGCGTTGCTGAGTACGGGCTTCATTGCCGATAAATACGCTGTCCAGCCTGGATTGTTGCGCAAATTACGTCCCGTGATGAGATCAAAATGACTACTGACCAGATAATCCCAGGAATTGGGTTCAGAGCCTGCCCAATACAGGCTTCCACCCAGCTCATTGTGCATAGCGGCACCCCACTGGTAATCCAGCGTATGGGTTAGTTGCCCGCTTGATGGGTCAGATAGGGTTATCTGCGCGTTCACACCCTGATAAGAAATCCAGGTCTGCTGCACAGCCTGCCGCAAAGCGTCCAGTTGCAGGTAGGATTTGGATTTCCCTAAATCCCAGCGATACTGCGCTGCCCCCTGAGCTGTACCACCGCCGAGACTGGAGGGAGAGGTCCAACCCAATGCCACACGCCAGCTTTGGCCAGAGCGAACATCATCAAGGTCCAGGAGCAAACCAGGGGCCATCCAATTCCTTCCAGATAGCGCCCCGGAACTTAACATGGCCCCTTGGTCATTACGGACAGAAGCATTCAACGAAGCCGGATTAGCCCGCACCGAGGGGACGGAAAGCTGGGCGAAGCCCGCCAAATGCCAATTGAAACCCCATTGTCCAAAAAAACCGGGGACCAACGCATTGAAATTGTTGCCATCAACCCCAGAACCCCCACGCCAGATATCCGTTGCGGCAATAGCCAGATAACTAGATCGTTTTTCTGGCAGCTCTATATGACCATCAGCAGCTAGGCGCCATGGAATTTCGTTGATCCAGGATACATTCCTGGTCATGCTTTCCATAGGAAGGAGGGTAGTCAATACCCCGCTGCGCTTACGGGCCAAATCGTAAGCATGGGAAAGCTTTTTGGCAGAAAAATCTGCAGTGACAATCCCGCCGGCGTTGGCACGATCAGGGTTTTTCTCGTACAAGGAGGAAAAACCTCTGCTGGCAGCTACATATTGTTTGAGATGCAGCAGGGACCAAGCCTCAATGCTCTTTAGACCTGGCGGGAGAGCCTTGCTTTTCTGACTAAGAGCGAGGTCGTCCAGTGTTTTTGCGTAATCCTTCTGTTCGTAGGCCTGTAGCCCTCTCTGCTGGTAATACCACGCGAAAATCGGCTTGGCACTGTTAGCCGCCGGGGAGAGATGAGCCAGGCTTTGTGCTGTAAGATCCAGATCTCCATCAGCCATGGCAATGCTGCCTACCGTCTGCCAATCGGCACTTTTCTTGGACCACTGTGCCGCCATAAACCACCAGTGCAGGGACTCCCCGGGTCTTCCCAACGCGCCCAAAATCGCCGCAATCAGACGGGCATCTTGCGCCTGATGTCGGGCCTCGATAGCAGTCAAATGCGGTTGCAGATCCAACCATGCACGCTCGTTCTGACCAACAGAATGACGTCGGGCAGCATCGCCCAACAAGACGTCCAGATGCCATTTTTGCAGGGAGGGAAGTTGATCTGGATAACGCTTTTCCATGACCTTAAGTAAAATCTGCACTACCGAACTTGGCATGACTTCCGCAGCATCTTTGAGCTCCGAGAAAGCTTCTTTGTAGTTGTTGGCAAGGTGAATCTGCCGATAATAGTAACGTCCGGCCTTGAGCAGACTACCTTGGTGGGCTTCGGCTTGGGCCAACCACTGCTGATTTTCCAGATAAGGAGACGAAAACACAGCCGGAAGACGCCGGGACATGGCCAAAATCGTCGTCCATTGCCGCTTCTTGGCAAGCTCTGGTATTGATTGTACGGTCAATTCAGTAGACAAGCGCGTCAGCAGGGCTGCGGGAGCATGGTAG
>NZ_JBYCKP010000534.1:0-4384 GCF_057473445.1 Acidithiobacillus sp. TH-A36
GTCGCGGAAAGCGAGCCAGCGCAAAAATCGCTGATGATTCGCCTGATCGAGCATTTTATTTTGCTGAAAGAGGACGGCAATGCCTTATAAACCGCCCCTTTCCATTACCAGCGAAATCCTGAATCTGGTAGCAGAGATCAGCCAGCAAGTAGGGCGGCTGGACGCCAGTGCGTTAAATGCCAATGACCGTATGGGGCGCTTGTGGCAAACCTTAATTTTGTCTCGGTGGCACCCGCTGTTTTTGTCGTTACCCTTGGAAAGCGTGATTAAAGATCATCAACAGACGTATTACCAGGCACTTGAACAGGGTGACGAGCAAGCCGATAGTACGCCGTTTATTCGCTTCATGTTGTCGATAATTGCCCGGACGCTAACCCAAAACGCCTCTGTAAGTGCCCCTGCAAACGCCCCTGTAAATCCGGAGCGTGATGTACGTGGACTCAAAATCCCCGAAGCGATTCTGGTGTTACTGGCGTATAACCCGCAGCGGACACGCCAGCAGCTCGCCGAACTGATGGGCAAAGACCTACGCACCATTGGCCGGGCTTTAGCCAAATTACAGCAGGCGGGAAAAATTAATCGCGTCGGTTCCGATAAAACCGGCCATTGGGAGGTACAGCCGTGACAGACTACAAAACCATTGCCGAATCCAACAACTTCATTGTTCTGGATCAATACAACCGGGACTGGAAGGTGGCCGATAGCTACCAGAGCGAAGGGGACCTGGAACGCGAACTGCTTCAGGATTTGACGAATCAGGGCTATGAATACCTGCCCGGTCTGAATCATCCCGAGGCAATGCTCGCCAATCTGCGCGTGCAGATGCAGGCACTAAATAACCTGGAGTTTCTGGAGGGTGAATGGTTGCGTTTTGTGGAAACCTGGCTGGACAAACCCAGCGACAGCATCGTGGACAAAACCCGCAAAATTCACGATGACTATATTCACGATTTTGTGTTTGATGATGGCCATATTCAGAATATTTACCTGCTGGATAAAAAGAATATCGCCCGCAACAAGGTACAGGTCATCAATCAGTTTGAGCAATCCGGCAGCCACGCCAACCGCTACGATGTGACCATTCTGGTCAACGGCCTGCCGCTGGTACAGGTAGAGCTGAAAAAGCGCGGAGTGGCCATCCGCGAGGCCTTTAATCAGGTGCATCGCTACAGCAAGGAGAGTTTTAACAGTGAACATTCCCTGTTCAAGTATCTGCAACTCTTTGTGATTTCCAACGGTACGGACACCCGCTACTTTGCCAACACCACCCAGCGCAATAAAAACAGCTTCGATTTCACCATGAACTGGGCAAAGGCGGATAACAGTCTGATCAAAGACCTGAAGGACTTTACGGCTACTTTCTTTCAGAAAAACACCCTGTTGCATGTGCTCCTGCATTATTCGGTATTTGATGTAAACAATACCCTGCTGGTGATGCGCCCTTACCAGATTGCCGCCACCGAACGCATCATGTGGAAAATCAACAGCGCGTATCAGGCGAAAAACTGGCGCAGCACGGAAAGTGGCGGTTATGTCTGGCATACCACCGGTTCCGGCAAAACCCTGACCAGTTTCAAGGCGGCGCGTCTGGCCACCGGGCTGGACTTTATCGACAAGGTATTTTTTGTGGTGGACCGCAAGGATCTGGATTATCAGACCATGAAGGAATATCAGCGTTTTTCGCCCGATAGCGTCAATGGCTCGGATAGCACCGCCGTACTCAAACGCAATCTGGATAAAAATGATAACAAAATCATCGTCACCACCATCCAGAAGCTCAACCGGCTGATCAAAAGCGAAAATGACCTGCCGGTGTATAACCAGCAGGTGGTGTTTATTTTTGATGAATGCCATCGCAGCCAGTTTGGCGAAGCCCAGAAAAACCTGAAAAAACGCTTCAGAAAGTTCTATCAGTTCGGTTTTACCGGCACCCCCATTTTTCCGCAAAACGCCCTGGGAGCCGATACCACGGCCAGCGTATTTGGCCGCGAACTGCATGCCTATGTGATTACCGATGCTATCCGCGACGAAAAAGTGCTGAAGTTCAAGGTGGACTACAACGATGTCCGTCCTCAGTTCAAGGCGCTGGAAGCCGAGCAGGATGCGAAAAAACTCAGTGCCGCCGAAAATCGCCAGGCCTTGTTGCATCCCGACCGTATCCGCGAAATTACCCAGTACATTTTGAATAACTTCCGGCAAAAAACCCATCGTTTGCAGGCCGGTGGTAAAGGCTTTAACGCCATGCTGGCCGTCAGCAGCGTAGAAGCCGCCAAGTGGTATTATGAGTCCTTCAAAACCGTGCAAAAAGACCGCGAAAAACCCTTGAAGGTCGCCACCATTTTCTCCTTTGCGGCCAACGAAGAACAAGATGCCGTGGGCGATATTATTGATGAAAGCTTTGATGTTTCAGCCATGAACAGCAGTGCCAAGGAGTTTTTGGCGGCAGCAATTGCCGACTATAACGCACTGTTCAAAACCAGCTTCAGATTGGATAGCGACGGTTTTCAGAACTACTACCGCGATTTGGCCAAGCAAATGAAGGCCGGGGAAGTTGATCTGCTGATTGTGGTGGGCATGTTTCTGACCGGTTTTGATGCGCCGACGCTCAACACCTTGTTTGTCGACAAAAACCTGCGTTATCACGGCTTGATTCAGGCTTACTCACGCACCAACCGCATTTATGATGCGACCAAAACCTTTGGCAATATCATCACGTTCCGCAATCTCGAACAGGCGACTATCGACGCCATCACGCTGTTTGGGGACAAAAACACCAAAAATGTCGTGCTCGAAAAAAGCTTCAGGGAGTACATGGAAGGCTTTACCGATGTGGTCACTGGCGAAGCGCGGCGCGGCTTTGTGGATGTGGTGAAAGAACTGGAGCAGCGTTTTCCTGATCCTGCTGCCATTGAAAAAGAATCGGATAAAAAAGCCTTTGTGAAGTTGTTTGGCGAATTTTTGCGCGTGGAAAATGTGCTGCAAAACTTTGATGAATTCGCCAGCCTGAAAGCTTTGCAAAATGTCGATATGGATGACCCCGCAGCCTTAGAAGCCTTCAAGGCCAAGTATTATGTGACTGATGAGGAGTTGCCTGCGTTGCAGGCTGTTCAAATCCCATCCGAACGCAAAACCCAGGACTACCGTTCTACCTACAATGATGTGCGCGATTGGTTGCGGCGGGAAAAATCCGCTTCGGAAAAAGCAGAGTCCAGCATCGATTGGGATGACGTGGTGTTTGAGGTAGATTTGCTCAAATCTCAGGAAATCAATCTGGATTACATTCTCGAGCTGATTTTTGAGAACAACAAAAAAATCAAAGACAAGGTGGCCCTGGTGGAAGATGTGCGCCGGGTGATCCGTGCCAGCCTCGGGAATCGTGCCAAAGAAACGCTCCTGGTGGATTTCATCAATCAAACCGATCTGGATCAGCTTGGTGACAAAACCAGCCTGATTGAGGCCTTTTTTACCTTTGCCCAGGGCGAACAGCGGCGCGAAGCCGATGCGCTTATCGCTGACGAAAACCTGAATGTCGAAGCCGCGCGCCGCTATATCAGCGTTTCCCTGAAACGGGAGTTTGCCAGCGATAATGGCACCGAGCTCAATGCCCTGCTCCCCAAAATGAGCCCACTGAATCCTCAGTACCTGAGTAAAAAGCAGAGTGTGTTCCAGAAAATCGCAGCCTTTGTCGAGAAGTTCAAAGGCGTGGGCGGACAGGTTTAACACTTTTTTGGATATTGCAAAAACCACCCCCGGGCGCGGATAATCAGCGGATGCAAAACGAATTTGATGTCATTGTTGTCGGTGGAGGTCATGCTGGCACCGAGGCTGCCGCTGCCGCAGCCCGTTTGGGTGTGCGCACCCTGCTCCTGACCCAGAATCTCGATACCATTGGGCAGATGTCCTGTAATCCGGCCATTGGCGGTATTGGCAAAGGGCATCTGGTCAAGGAAATCGACGCTTTGGGGGGCATCATGGCCCTGGCCATTGATCAGGCGGGCATCCAGTTTCGGACCCTGAACGCCAGCAAAGGGCCGGCGGTGCGGGCGACCCGCGCTCAAGCCGACCGGAGTTTGTATAAACGCGCAGTGCGTCGTCTTCTCGAAAACCTTCCCAATTTGCAATTGTTTCAGGGCATGGCCGGCGATTTGTTAATGGAAAATGATCGGCTGGCGGGTGTGCGCACGGAAACCGGCCTGGAGCTGCGTGCGGGTCAGGTGATTTTGACCACCGGGACTTTTCTCGGCGGGCGCGTGCACATGGGAGACCAGAATTATGCGGCCGGACGGGCAGGCGATCCGCCATCCAACGCCCTGTCCCTGCGCCTGCGGGAAATGGCTTTTCCGGTTGCCCGTCTGAAAACCGGCACGCCGCCCCGCATTGATGG
>NZ_JBYCKP010000535.1:0-5398 GCF_057473445.1 Acidithiobacillus sp. TH-A36
CCAAGATAGTCGGCAAAAAGCTCTGCTGCTTCGCAGAGTTCTTTCAAAGAAAGTTCCGGCGCCTGAATTTCCAGTTTCATGTTCTTCTCCTTGAAAAGGGAACCTGTCAGAAGGGTATTTCCGAGTCTTCAACAGGGGGTTGGGGGTCAAAGGCTTCGGGCATGGCTTTTCCCTTCCTGCCTCCCAGCAATTCCATCCGCTCGGCAACAATTTCGGTGCTGAATCGCTCTATGCCCTGAGCATCAGTCCATTTGCGCGTTTGGAGATGGCCGCTGACATAAAGCTGGTCGCCCTTCTGCACATAATCCTGAAGAATTTCGGCCAGCCGACCCCACGCGGTTACTCGATGCCATTCAGTACGCTCCTGGCGTTGTCCGGCGGTATCTTTGTATGCCTCGTTGGTTGCGATGCTGATGTTGGTCACCTTGCCGCCAGAGGCCGTATGGCGTACCTCTGGATTTTGGCCAACATGGCCGAGAAGTGATACTCGATTGATAGACACGGCGCGATCCTCACCACCCAATATAGCAACATATTGCTAATTACGGTTGTCAATGTCAAGCAATAAAATGCTTGACTAGTTATGAGCAAGAACCGTGAGGTGATACCGTGTTAATTTAATCGTGTTTACGGGGGTGAGGTTGCGATTCCTGTCCAGACTCATTTCGACCATCAGCCTTCAGTTTTTCAGGTGTCGAGATGGGTGCCATATGATGGTAGCGGACTTCTCTTTTGCTGACGCTCAAGATGGCCTCTCTCCCTTCGTCTGACACGCTGGTGAAACTGTGTATGAGCTTGTCAATATCTTTTGATGCAATAATATCAACGGCTACTGCGCCAATTAACATTTGCCATGGACTGACCCCAAGTGCATTTGAAATTTTTTCGATGTTATTAAGTGTTGGTGAATAGTTGGGATCGGATTCAGGGTTCAGAATATTGCTTATGGTGCGTTGCGACACCCCGGATTTCTGGGCAAGAGCTGCTTGTGTCATATTGCTCTTGGCCATAAGGCTCGCTACATTGTGAGCAAAAATTTTCTTCATCGCGGTTTCCATCCGGTCAGTATGGGGCATTTATCAAGCAATTTGTTTCTTGACTGATTAGCAATTTATTGCTTAATATGTGCTCATGGACATATCCCTTACCTCTCAAGCAATCCGCCGCCTCCAGGCCGTCAAGGGCTCATGGGGAACTGTCGCCGAAGCTACTGGAGTCAGCTACTCCTGGCTTTGCAAGTTTGCCCAGGGGCGAATTCCTAACCCCAGTGTCCGGCGAATAGAGCATATTCTCTGGTACTTCAACCAGTTGGATACGCAGGCAATCCGCAGGCATGTCCAAAAGCGCAGACAAGCGTCCACGCATTCTTTCCTACCCCCATCCAGGCCAACCCATGAGGAATCTCCCAATGAGTAAGCGCTGTGTACCCCGTAAACCCATCCGTAAATCCCATACAGGAATCATGCAAAGGGTGATGACTGACGCAGATGTTGACAATGCACTGGCGGAGCTGGAGAGCTGCGGACTGGTTCGCAGGGAGGTCATGCCTGATGGGGAAGTCCGCCTGTTTCTGCCAAAGGCTCCGTCCCATTCTGCCGAACATTATCTCGTACTGGTGGACTAGCCATGGCCAGCTATCTGATTACCCAGGAAGAACTGGATCTGCTTTATGAAAAACCCTGGTCCGCCCAGATGACCTATTTCAGGGGTCTGAGGCCCAGAATGGACTATGCCACCGGTGTTGTGGGTCTGAAGTGCGGTATAAGTCGCCAGATGATCAAAGAGGAACTCACGGTCCCATCCATACAGGGCCGGCATCTTGATGCCTACCATCAACCCAGCACCAAAGAAATACGCTATGCCTTGGAAGTGCTGGAGGAATGCGGACTTATTGAACGGATTGAAGCAGGTAAGAAACTTGTTTTTCGAATGCCCTACGCTGCTGTGGGTAACTCCGTCCAGAATATGAAGGGCCGATCAGGGGCCGAGCAAAAAAATCATATAAACAACAAGATAAATCATGATGAAGCAGCAATGAAGGGCCGACATCTGGTATCTGGTAAAATAGAAGTGTTAGATACTAATTCTTACACCGAAGCATCCGCTCCGGCGTCGGTGGCATCGCCTTCAAAACCTGCAGGCGTTCAGGCCGAGCTTTTGCCTCCTGTGGCAATTGATTCCGGGAAACAGGAAAGAAAAATCCCTTCCCCATCATCCGCCCAACAGCAAGCCTCCAAAACCGTCACTGCCCCAAAACGGTCAACAACCCCTGTCTGGGAAGCGTATCGGCAGGCATATCTTGAGCGCTACGGTGTTGATCCAATCAGGAATGCCACGATTAACGGACAACTGGCGCACCTGGTACGCAGGCTGGGTGAACAGGAATCTCCAGAGGTAGCCCGATATTATCTGGGCCTCGAAACCCCGCTTTATCACCGCGAAGGTCATTCAGTAGGCATGCTGCTCAAACATGCCGAACACCTGCGTACACTCTGGGCGCGTAGTCACCAGTCCGGCCCGCCGGATAACAGCCTCGGTGCCAGTGCATGGACCCGCAACATCCCGGTGGATCAGGTGGTGGTGGCGTTATGACCTGCCGCTATCCCGGCTTTCGTATCCGTAATATCCCGATGAGAGGAGAATCCTGATGAGCCCACAACCAGCATTTTCCATGGACAGACTGACGAAAGAGTTTCTGGAACGTCATGGTCATGGATTGGGAGACAGCAACAACATCACCCTGTTGCCTGATCGACATCCGCAGTACCGCCGGTGTAACCAACATGGACGTTATCCCGTAACGCAGATGGACGCCGATGGGACTGTACGCTACATCACACCCGCAGAGTGCCCGCAATGTGAGCAGGAACGCCGTATTGCCAGATTGCTTGATCGTGCAGCAATTCCGGTCCGTTATCAGGACTGCACATTCGATAGCTACGAAATCAGCTGTGAGCAACAACAAACGGCAATGAATACCTGCCAGCATTTTGCACGGACGTTTCCGGAAATTGATGATGGCCGGGGGCTGATCCTGATTGGTCCACCGGGTACGGGAAAGAATCACCTGGCTGCTGCGATAGCCCGTGAATTACTGGCCCAGCGTTACTCCGTGTTGCAGGTAAGTGCATGGGAACTCATTGACCGGATAAGAAATGCCTGGCGCAGAAAGGATGGTCCTGGCCAGAAAGACATTATCGACGCCTTCGCCAAGGTGGATCTGCTGATTCTGGATGAAGCCGATAAGATTTTTGGTTCTGACGCAGAGCGGCTGCAACTTTTCAGCGTTCTCGATCAGCGGTACCGGATGTGCCGGTCAACCATCATCATCAGTAACGCGGGACTGCAAGGTCTCGAATCCTGTCTGGGCATGGCGGTCATCGACCGGCTATGTCAGGGCGGACTGCTGGTCCAGTGTGACTGGCCCAGTCATCGGCGCCAGAGGCGTCCAATCCAGGGAGTCCATTCATGAACAATCTGAATCTGTTCCGTGCAGCACAATGCAACATTCAATCTCTGCCAACGGCCATGATCAGGCCGGACCCCAGTCAGCCGCGTCGGGATTTTGAGACAGAAGCACTGGCCGAACTGGCTGACTCCATTGCCGAGAATGGCATTCTCTCACCCATCATGGTGGCCACCATGGCGGATGGGTTTCACCAGATTGTCTATGGAGAAAGACGCTGGCGGGCTGCCCGGATGGTTGGACTGAAAGAAATGCCCTGCATCGTTTCGACGGGTGTCGTCAATTCTGCGAGTGCCAGTGAGCGGAAAATCGTACAGTTGGCAGAAAACGCGCATCATCGCGATCTGTCCGATCTGGAGTATGTGGACGCCATTGGCGAGCTTTCAGCCAATGGCTGGACGACAGATGCGATTGCGAAGAAAACCGGCAAACGCACCCGCTGGGTCAAGCTGGTTCTTGAACTGGCGCATAACCTGCCCATGCGGGCACTACTGGAGACTGGCCGCATGTCGAGCGTTGAGGTTTACGCCCATTTCTCCGGACTGGTCGCCGAAGCCCGCCGTGAGCTTCTTGATGCGGGAGGGCGCATCACCAGTGTGGACTGTGCGCGCATGCGGGAAAAATACCGTAATCTGGAAGAAAAGCGCCAGACACGCCTGCAGCTGGTCTCTCAGGCAGAGGCCGAGACGAAGGCTGAAGTTGGGATTTCCAACAAAGAATTCAACAAACCCTGCCATGAAGCGAAACCCGTGACAGAGTCCTCATCAACCGAATCAGCTTCTTCTTTCTCATCCTCCCAGATGCCTGTTTCCAGTGCATCCCATCCAAAAGGCAGGAATGAAAACGGTCGTGAAGCCCGTAGCGAGGGGAGCCCGTCATTCGAGGCAGGATCCCAGGCCCATGAAGTCATGGATACTTCTGCGCTACCGGCATTCCATGAAACCGGCAACGCCCAGGCCTTGTTGTACGTGCGCATACCCAGGGAATGGTTTGATGAAACACAGGATCCGGAATATCTGGAGCAGATATGCATTGAAGCTATTCGGGCGGCTAAAGAGACCGGCTGGCATGGTCTGCCAGCACTTCGCGTTGCAAAAGCATGAAATCTGTATGTGGTGAGGTCAAAAACAGGTAAGTATTTTATGGAGGGCAGAATATGGAATACAATGAACTGTATTTACAGCTCAATCAGAATGATCTGGCGCGTGTGGCGGCATGTTGTTCGCTTTCTGTGGAAGATGTCCGCCAGGAGGCACGGCTGATTTGTCTGGAAATGGCTGCTGGTGAAAGTGATTACGATCCCGCCCAGGGGACCGTACCCCAATATGTATTGGGAAAACTGTGGGGGATGACCTTGCGCTGGCAGAACCCGGTATTGGGCAGCTGGGAAAAAGAAGAAGACGTTGGCGCCGATGATGGATTGCTGTTGCAGCAGCTGATGGAAACGGTGCCATGGTACGACAGTCAGGCCAATGATCCGTTGCAGCAGCTTGCCGACATTGAAGAGGAAGATGCTGGCCAAGCCCAGCGCGAGGCCATTCTTGATGCTCTGGAACCGGGAAAACGGACATTCGTGGGGCTCCTCATGCAAGGCCTGCCGCTGGAGAGCGTGGCAGAAATTTATGGGATGACCCCCAGGGCGGTGCGGTATCGCATGAGCAGTTTGGGTGCGATGGATTCGGCACATTAGTATTGGAAAAAACTTCAGCAACAGGATGGATATCTTTGGAATCACGCAAAGAGTTCAAGCGGCACTGCGCAGATTCTTGTTGACAGCACACATGCTTGAAGCTATTGCGGCGAATGAATGGAATTTTTTCACAACGACGAAGGAAGGCCATGCATCAAATCGTGACACAAATTGATATTGCGGCATCACCGGAGCGTGTGTGGTCCATCCTCACGGATTTCCCCGCCTATCCGCAATGGAAT
>NZ_JBYCKP010000536.1:0-12650 GCF_057473445.1 Acidithiobacillus sp. TH-A36
TTCAAAACAGTGAGGTGATGATGCGGAAAAAGTTACCATCTTTATTTGTAAGTTACCAACTTTATTTCGTTGTTACCGTCTTTATTTGAATGCCACACCTGGGTCGCAGCGTCCATAGACCACAGAGATACCCAATGACCGCTCTTTCAAGGAAACCTGGGCGGCTTCGCTGCCCTCAAGATCGGCCGGACTATCCGGTGCCCACGATAGCAATCTTTGCGGATCACTCGGTGCAAACGCTGTCCTCAACACATCTGCCAACTTCAATACGCAAAGTGCCGACGCCACCACAAATATTCCCATCGACCCAAAGCCAAGATAGCCTGCCGTAAGGCCGATAGCGCACACAGGGATCATCACTCGCAGGGTTGTCATGCGCCCTATTGCCGCACCTATCCGAAGATCATTTGTTATAAAGTTTTTCATACTTGTCGAGTAGATCCGGATCAAGACCGGAACTTACCATCATTTCCCGCATATTCCTCTGGAAGTCCGCCCAGGAGATAGGCAGCTTGGGGGGATAGGTCAGACATTCATCCCCCACCCATTGATTGCCGTACTCATCCATCAACATGGGCACGGGTTTTTTCAGGTCAGGATCATAGGTTTCTGCCACTTCAACAATCTTGCCCTTGACCGGCCAAACATCGAGCTTTTTTTTCATTTCCTCTCGGGTATTCCAATTCATATCCCTGCTCCTTATAGGCTGCCGGACTGATGGGGCTGGACGGTATTCTTGATTTCTCTCCACAAAGCTATTCCATCCTTGTCTACCCGCATCGGTAGCTTCTGTTCTACTGTTTTCTGGATATCATTGAAACGACGCGCCATTTCAACGACATGAGACATCTCCTCTGGCGTCGCGTCCACACGGGCATGATCTACCACCGTGCGCAAATGAGGCGGTAAATCGTCATAATTCAGGTCAACAGAGCTTGTCGTGGTGGATGTTTCGCCTGGCGAAGTGTTGCGGGTTTCTCCATCAGAGGAAGCAACCACGGCACCCGTTTTTTCAGGGGATACCAATGTATTGCCTGCTGATGGCGCATGGTCTGCGGTGACCTCTCCACCAACGGTATTGGCGACCACGGGTTTACCCGTGATGGGATGATTGATCTGTAAGGGGCTCCATTTTAACCGGTCTGGCGCAATGATGGGCACAAAATGCTGAATATGGATGGCATCGGGTTCTTTGGGGACCACATAAATCATATTCGCCTTGATGACGCGCTGAATCTCACCCGTTTTACGCTGTAACGCCATAAAAATATGCGCCTGCCCCTCTTTCTGGGCTTTCAGTTCTTCAACATTGACCAGCGCTTCTTTCTGCACACTGATGGTCGGACCTGAGCGAATGCCGCCGAACTCGGATTGCATGTTGTATTCGTAAGCATTCTGTACCGGCTTCCAGACCTCGCCACCGAGCTTGATGGCCATTTCCATGGTCTCGTAATCTTCTACACCGGCAATGATTTTGACCCGTGTCGCCGCACCTGAAATAGCCTTGGCGGTTTCGGCGTTCTTCTCCAGCATGTGACTATGTGCCTGCGCACCATAGGACACCGAAAAGCCCAGACTGCGGGCCTGCGTCGCAATGACGTCTTCACCCTCTACAATATAAGCGGGTTTTTCATCAAAAATAATGTAAAAGGGGTGATCGCCCTGGGTGAGCGTCTTGAAACGCGGATCTCCGGCTCGGCGTTCAACGGTATCCCCGAGAACCCGGTTCATCATCGCCTTGACCGATGCCGTGACGATTTTCCCCAGTGATTCCGCGCCCTGTTTTGACAGGCCCAGCGTGGGTAAAAGTACGATAACGATGCGCCGGTTCAGAGCCACATCCACCCAGTCGATTTCGGTGTAGCTACTATCGGTGATGTACCAGTAAATGTCCGCCATGATACCCAGCGACTTGGTAAGCTGCATGATGACATACCCATGCTGTTCTTCCCGAGTCGCTTCATTGGCGTCCTGACTGGGTGCCTGACCCTGCTCAAGCGCCTGCAGCTCCGCCTGTATCTTGGCCTTGAAGGTCTGATATTGTTCGGCAGTTACCTCCGCTGGCGGTGCGCCGGCCAAGGTCTGGCGGTAAGACAGTTTCAGCGCCTCAATATCCTGTGGCGTATATTGGGCGCTCTCTTTGGGAATACCACCCGGCAAGGTTTTGAGGTAGCCCTCCAGACCCGCACGTATCCGCACCGGGATTTTTTCATCCCGATAAATCTTCATGATTTCCCGCAATTCCACCGCAGAACGAAAGCGCGACGGACTAAGCGGCTCATCCGCATGATCCCGTAACCAGACCAGCGACGGCATCAGCGCCTTAATCAGTGACTCAGTACGTCCCATCCACATCTGGTCCGTGTTGGGTCCTGAATCCAGCAGGGCCGTCATCATCTCCGACAATTCCGTACTGGCGCCCAGGGCCAACAGGTTAGCAATGTTACTGGTCCTGCGCTTGTCCGCGACGGTGCGGTCCTTACCGCCCGTCTGAAAGTTGACGATCAGGACATCATCCTCCCGCAAAAAAGCGCGGGCCATGGCGATCACCCGGCTGGGAATCACGATTTCCCCCTTGCCGTCGATCAGGATCATACCTGTGCCCTGCATCAAGGCATTCCAGACAAAACCCATCAGGGTCTCGGTCTTGCCTGCACCTGAAACCCCGATCAGATACAAATGCGCGCGCAAGTCGCTGTTGGTCAGAAACAGTGGCCGACCGGTAAACCGCTCCCAGCCCAGCAGGAAAATCCCCTCCCCTTTGCGCATAGTGCCTTTGACGGGGTCCATGTCCGCCGGATCATCAACGCCCAGGTAAATAGGGGCCTTCAGGGGCCAACCGAATTTACGGACCAGGCTTTGTCCGTACCAAAACAAAATGGGACCGGCTATCAGAACCGGAACCGCTAATCCGGGAAAAATAAAGGTGGCCGCAGCCATCAGTGCCAGGACCATCCAGACCCCATCACTCATGAAGCTATCCGCTATTTTTTTGCCCATAGGCCGAACATCGCGGGTCACCTCACGATGTTCAAAGTGTGTGCGGTTGGTACTCATGATTGCCGCCAGTCGGCCAGGTCCTGATTTCCCACCTTGCGAACGGTCCCGGCATCTTCTTCACGCAAGGCGAACACCAATCCGGCTACCGCACTGTCTACCTGCTTTTCAGAGATGGCCACCCCATCATCCCCAAAATTAGTCAGCGCATCCCCCTCGATCTCGGCCTGATGTTCCTTATCTTTGGCTTTTTTGACTTCGGCCACATAATGCGCGATGACGCCGTCACCTTCGATGAAATTGCGGGGCCGCCCCAGACTCTGTACGGCATACCATAGCGTTCTGTCCACGGCACGCAACCAGGCTATATAACTGGGCGGTAACAATCCGCGCACCCTTGCCTCAGCCACCAAGCCGATAAAAAAAGTCTCCCGATAAGCATGCCGTTTACCTATTTCTGCCAGATATTCCTGGTCCTTATCCGACACAGGCCACGGCACTGCTTTCAGTGCTGGCGGAATATAGTCGCCCCCTTTCTTGGGTTTGACCCCATAGTAATGCCGTGCCAGTTTACCCAATCTGTTTTTGGTCTCGGTGTCTTTGCCGTCGCGGGCCTGCGGAATACAGGCGGTCGTCAACGCCTGAAACCAGACGGGCCAGGATGTATAGGCATCCATGGGATGTTTTAACTGATCCTGCAATGCGGACTGGATACGATCCGGGTCTTCCAGACAAATGGTTTCCGGGTTGTCATCCTGTTCCTTATAGGCCAGCGGCCTGCCCTGGCCCTGTAGTTTTTTGACCCACTCCCATGGCCGTAGGGCATATTGAAATGCGCCGGACCCGGACTTATTGAGGATTTCACTGGATTGCCAAAGCCAGGGCAGGCCCCAGGGGTATATCTCCTTCATGGCAATGACCATTTGGTTCATGCTTTGCCGGTTCTTGCGGATCTCGACGGTGTGATAATTGCGGTACGCCAGAAAACCGACCACTGCAATGGTTATCCATCGATAATAATTTCCGAGTACCGTGCTGTAATGGGCCACATCCTGCCAGGTCACTTTGTCAGGATGTGCATGGGCCCAGAGATACCAGTTCAGCATGGGGCTGTTCGCCGCCATTTCCGCTGAGACCGAATAACTACCCGTCCAGCCCTGCACATGGGCCAGTAGCCAGGTCTGGCCATAAGCGATCCAGCTCCATAGGAATACCACGGGTTTATGCAGGACGAACCACGCCAGAATGGGTCCGAAAATCAACGCCAGCAATAACGCAATAAGCCCTGTATCGCTGCCCGATCCACCATTGCCGGAGTTGTTTGCCATGAGTTCCTTTCTTCCTGCGTCATCTGAATTAGGCCGCGTATCGTGCGGTATCCGGTGAGCGCCTACGCCGGTTGGAACGACCTATCACTCACTGCCGCTGTTGTCTGTAAGATCCGTTTTTTTCAGGAACACCTGCGGCTGGCCCTGAAAACGATTAAATGAATTTGACTATCCCCTTTTCTCACTCAAAAGATGTAAAAGGGCTTTACCCGATATACGCTTTACAGGCGGCAAATCAGCCGATTCCGTGAAGTCTTCCGATTGCGGATTGCGGGCTTTCGGAGTGGTCCCCGTATGCACAAAAAATCCGGCCACCAGTCCCTCACGCGCCATGTCTTCCGGAAACTGGCGAATATGCTCCTGCCGGACAGCACCTTGGTACCGCTTGCATTGCAAGCCTGCCCATCCGCGCACCATCCTGTCGGGATAGCGTCGCGCAAAATACGGATCTATTTGCCGCCAATCCTCCACCCAGATGCGCCCATCAATGCCACCATCACCGCTGTAACGCTCGTTGAAGCGCACCATGAATTTCCGCTGCCGAAAGGCTTCCAGAACCATCTCCTCAAACAGCAGGGGCTCCACCTTGCGGAGATAGGCAAACTGGGCGGCAAAGCGGCGAGGTTCCGGTAAAGTCGAATCCTCGCCAATAGCCCGAAACTGGTATAGCCGCGCCAAAGCTGCTTTTGCCCGGCGTTTATGGCCTTCCTGCTGATGCACGTCATAATTGTGCAGGCAAGCGGCCAGTTGCTCGATTGCTAACCGAATAGCCACCACATACGCTCCCTGATCCATCGACCGAAAGTAGGTAATCGCTGATATTGCAGACTGTCACGCCGATAGGCGCAAGACAGCGTAAACAGGATGGCAGCAGCGGTCAGCAGCACGCCGGAGAGGTTCCACCAGGCCAGTACCAGCCCGCCGACCATAGCCGCTATGCCCAACAACGTAAAAAGGCGATATTGCGTGAGCATGTGCAGGCGTCGTGCCTCATCCAGTTGCGCCTTACGCGCATACGCTGAAAACAGGTCCTCCGGAGATTCCTGCGTATCCAAATTCCAGGCAGCCTTGGCGTCTTTCAGACTCGGTGTGCGGCGTTTAATCCCATGGCTCGTATCTGTGGCCAAATCTTTGACAGGTGACGCTATGGTTTTCGCAATCCCCGGCAGAGAAGCCAGTCCGGTCCCCCACAGCACGGCCTTGCCTACCCTGAACTTCTTTTTATGCGGCTGTTCTGATTCCATCACTATCTCCTGCGACCAAAACGGGAGCGCACTCTGAGGCTGTTACGCGCATCGGTCTGGCTCGTATCTACGGATGATTCAGAAACCGTATTTTGCTGCCTTGAGGCTTCGACCGATGCCTGGACAGACTGCGCAGGCTCTGCAGAGGGAGTCGCTTCTGGACCATGGCCGGAAGCCGATTGGTCAACCGACTGATCGAGCGTTCCGCCGTTGCGCAACCGTTCCTGCAGGCTTTTGACCCTGCCCCGAACCACTTGCAAATGGCCCAACAGATCATCCATCTTTTCCCCGGTTCTTTCGAGAATACGAGACAAGGCCTGGTTTTCCGGCTTAGGCGTTTGGCTCAACCACTCCCTTAGCTCTACCAGTGTACCGTTAGTTCGTTTTTGCGCAAAATCACGGGCTTCCATACGCCATGCGTTTTCGAGAATATTCATGGATTCCCGAATGGCGGCCTGCAGGACCATCTGCTTACCTTCTGCGCCGACATCCGCCCGCACACTCGCCGCAGCGTCCATCTCCTCCAGAGCCCCATATAAATGGGTGGCACTACTCAAAACCACTTCCGATATCCATTTTCGGCACCATTCCGGTGTCTGTCCGAAAGTTTCCCGCTCAATCAGACGTTCCATGCGTGCCGTCAGCGAGAGCAGACTTAAGGCAATGCTTTGATCCGGATTGAAGTCCAAACCGAAGCGCTCCGGCGAAACGACCTGTGCGTCGTGGAGCGACTTGGCCAGCGCCGGTAACCGGACATTCACCTGGTCGGTTTCCCGCGCCATTCGCCCCGCAATCTCCAGCAACGGCCCAAAAGTCCAGAGATCCTCCGCCGTATCCCATCCCATCTGCACAAAGCTGTTCTGTGCCGCCTGCAGCATTTCATCCAAGCGCTCGGGATCCAGACGCGCCGCCGTTTTCAGCGCGTTCAGTAGCGCCTTGCGATGAACTGGTACGATTTCACCGATCATGGCCGCACGTTGTGCCCTGAACCCGCAGGGTCGTTCCTGTCGGGTACGGGCGTCTGTATGGGGGTGGCGATCTTTGCGATTTCCGTTTCCTTCTCTTTCTCTTTCTCTTTACGTTCGTTACGCGCATCTGCACGGCGTAAAGCACGGGGCATTTGCGCTTTCAGTTTTGCCGCTTCTTCCGGTTTGCCGGCCTTTTCGAGCACTTCTACCCGCTGACGGATCTCCATCCGTTGTGCCTGGACGCTGTTCCAGTTCACACCGAACTCGGGCAGGCGGAGCAGATGATGACTGGCCAGCACTGTTGCCAGCTTCAAAAAGTAAAATTCCGCCGGGGTAAAAGAAAACTCAGGGATTTCCCCATTACTGGTCCGCAATTGGCTCTGAAACGTCTTAAAAGCCGGAATCTGCAGCGCACTCAAAATGGTGGCTGCGTCGCGCAGGATGGCCCATTTCATCCATTGGGCTGGCCCAGAGTGATTCTGGGCACTCCAGTCCCCGCCGTCTTCTTCCAGTCTTTGGTTGATGGCCCGCTGCGCCAGGGCTTCCATGCTATTCTCCATATCGGTTACCGCCGCCGTCCGAATGAAACGCGCGGGGGGGGCGGGGCATCCGGGGTTTCCGATGCGGGTTTGGCGGGTACGTGTGACGGGGCTGCAGCCGGTGCGGCCTTGGCCGATTCGGACGCTTTTACAGATTCTGCAGCCGGTTGACTACGGGCCTCTGCAGCCGGTTTACCCGCCTGAGCAGCAGCGGAATCCCGTTGTAAAACGGTCTGTGCCTGCCGTGCGGCCCGCTGGGTTTTGTCGACAAAACCCTCTTTGGGCAATCCCGGGCGCGGGTCGCTCCCATTCTCCGATTCCGCAGCGTGAGTGGGGGTATTCGTGGGGATGGACTGCAGGAGACGTTCTGCCGCTTCTTTCGGGATGTTCAGACTATTCATCAAGTCTTTCAGGGCATCTATGGCGTTCACCTGATCGGGCTTTTTCTCCATGATGCGCAGTTCGCCCGGGATGCTTTTGAAAGGCTGTGTCGGAAAGCTGGCAGCAATCCGTTCCAGGGTATGTCCGCCCTTCGGCAGGTTCCGCATGACCACGACACCAGAGGCAAAATGGGTCCATGCCGGGAACAGCTTGGCATCAAAAGCCAGTTGTCGCTCCGACTTGGATAACTGGTTATTGATTTCGGCTACCGCTGTGGATTTTTTGGGATTAAAGCGATTAGTCAGGTAATCCATCTGATGTACCGGGATGATCTCTATCTGCTCACCCTTGAAGGTCATCGGTTTCCCATTATAAGTCGGTGGAATCAATACATGCTGCTGGGTTTCCTTCTCCCATCCCAGTCTCACCATGGCGGATCGCTGACCATCCCGGATGATGATGGAGGACATATTCGGGTCGTCTTCGATCATTTCCGACACCACCCGTTGCCATTGGGCATTAGAGGCTATGCGCGTGCCCGGAATCACTTGATCGTCATCCATCCGGATGATGTTCCGGGAAACGCGCATGCTCCCTGCAAATTGCTTGGAGACCCGATTGATCTTGTCCAGGGAATCCCCTTCCAACCCAAGTTTATCCAGCGTGACACTCTGGTACTTGTGCGCATTGTCCGTCCAGCTCACTTGAAGTGGGCCAATGAGGGCGGGTTCTGCGGTTTTCCCATCCGGGATACGGGTTGGAAAGCCACAATAACCCGTTTCCGGGTCCACTTTTTCGAGCATGAATGTGCCCGCATCGCATCCGTCCAGATAATCTTCCTTGTTGCCCTTGACGAATACCGAGATCATTTGATCGGGAATATAATCTTCACCCACAACGTGGTTCACCACGCCGCTCAGCCGGAAATCTCCATTGGACTGGGATTGAATCTCCGCAATGTCACAAACCAGAGTGTTATATCGCATGGGTAACTCCTTACCGTTCTATCAGGGTTTTCTTGTGGTGTGTGGACGGGTGTTTGTGAGACCGTCTGCAGGGGCGCTCACCGCTATGGCTTCGCGCTCGGCAGACCGCCCATGATCTACAGAATGATCGGCTGCAGCAGGTTCTGACACGGTTTTTTCCGCCGTGCGTGCATCCGGTAAAACCCGTGCCTGCTCGTTCCTGTCTGCGTAGGCCAAACCCGGCCCTTCTACCCGATCTCCTTGTAGCGTCTCTTTCAAAACCTCACGATGCAGCTTGGCGGCTTTGGTCTGGGCCAATTCCACTTTCCAGGTCCATTCCACATCCGGAATCCCGCCAGAAGCCTTGATCGCCGTTTTCAGGGCGGGCAGATCCAGCGTTTTTCCGATTTCAAATGGTGCCAGATCGTGTCCAGCCTCTTTGAGGACTTCCACCATCGCTGCTGTGTCGTATTCCGGTCGTTGATAGGTTTCTATGTCAATTTTCGCGGACGCCGCCAACCTCGACCATTCATCGCTATTGGAAACCCGTAGCGTTGGTGCCATGAAACGCATCCTTGCCAGGGTATCCCCATGCTCATCTTCCCAGGAAACCGGCTCAAAACCTTCCTGAAGCTGCACAAGACGCATCTGCAGGTTTTCTATCTCTTTCGAGAGCAGGTCTGCCTCCACCTTACGGGTTTCGTACTGCTCCAGATAGGTCTCCACAGACGCTCTTTGTGCTTCATCCATGGGGATCTGGTCCTGTGCTTCCTTACGCCCGGAGATGGCCCTTTCTGTCACGGAACGGACGGTTTCTATCATGTGGTTGGCCATCTCGGGATCTCTGGCCACCTCGACAATTTTCACCAAAGAATCCGCCAGGGAGCCAAACGCCAGATGCAAATGTATCTGTGGGTTTTCAACGCCCTGCTTTTCCAACACTCTGCGCAGGCCTTCGCCATAGAGGTTCAGTTGCGCGACGTACCCCTCATCTACCGCATCGGGTATTTCGCGCGGGCTTTTGGCATCGACAATATGGTAATGCTGGTTACTGTCAATATAGAGCGCGTCCCAGTTGATGATGGCTTCCGGCAAGGCCTCGTCCAGATCAAGTCGGTAATCCTGCGTAACCCGCGTCCATCCCGCTTTTCTGTCATCGACTTCTGCGAGAATGGCCGATTCATGCAGAGTGCCGCGCACTGTATCGGAATTCGGCATCATCGGCAGATCCTGCAATAACATCCGGCGCAGCATCGCCGCCTGCCCTGCTTGTGAGAGCGTATCCCCCATTTGAGAACCTGACGCATAGAGCGCATGGGTCACCAGAAACTTCAACCGTTCACGACCCATCACGGCATCCGCATGTTCCTGAGTCACGGGAATCCAGTCACGCTCCAACATCCTGCCCAAAGCTGTTTTTTCACGGGTGGACACTTCTACGGCGCGGGCCAGCCAGCGTTCAGCGTCAGCAGCATCAATCCGGGGCCATTGCGGGGATATCTGGATGCTGTGCAGGGCCATGAGGATCTCCCGCTCACTGACCGCTTCTGTCGGCTGTGGCAGAGCGATTCCGCGCTCGTTTTCGACCTGCAGGTCAACAATATCCCAGCGGTTCGGATCACCGTACAGTTTGCTCGTGTACGTCAATTGCTTCTCGTCGTGGAAGTCAAACCGGAAAGGTTTATCGGCCAGGCGCATCCCGGCCCATACATCTACCACCGCGCGATCCGCAAAGCCCAGAATGTCATGACCGCCACGCTGCGTGATGGTCGGACTCTGTACCGGGTTATCCTTGACATCAAAATGAAAATGGATGGCCTCCGCCCAGAGTTCAGGATCATGCGCCTTGAGGTATTCCCGTGCGGCCGCACAGCACTGCGCCGCATCCCATGGGCTGGATGCCGTTTTTTCCTGTTCAGAAAGTTCCGCCAGTAGTGCGGACCAGTCCACTGCCTGAATACGGTCCATGACTATCTGCTGGCGTTCTGCTTCGTGAGTTGCCGCAATCTCTGCGGCAAAGTCGGTATCATCATTATCTGGCCAGTCCTCTGCCGTGGGTGTTTCCGCCTCCTGAGCCTTCAGGCCTTCCTGTTCGGATAGATCGTCACCTGCCTGCGGCGACGGTTCGATGACCTGATCTTCTGGCAACACTTCTGCAGCCTGTTCATCCGGATGACGCTCTAGTGACTCTAACGGCAGGTTGGCCATCTTCTGCTTCTGCGGAGATACCAGCGCAAACTCCGCTTCAACATCTGGTTTCTCAGCAATGGGGGTCTCCTGGACAGGGGTTACCACTTCCGCCTCTGGCGACAGGGCGGGAGTCTCTGCCTGTTCGGATTTTTGAACTATCGGTGTTTCACCCACGCCTGCCGGATTTGTTGCCGCAGATTCCGGCGCTTTTTCTGCCAGTTCCGCGATGGCCCGATCCATTTTGGCATTGTCCATGTGCTTGTATTTTGCCCGTCTGTCAGCCACTTCCAGCAGGGCATCCCGGTGCATCTCGATGTGTCCATCCGCAGCGATGACACAGGTCGGCTTGTTCAGATCCTTGTGCTCGCCCTTGAACGTCTTGTCCATGAAAGCGGATACCGCCATCTGCGTCAGCGGTTCACCCAGGACCATCACCAGATCACTTTCGCGGACCAGATCAGCGACCGGGATGTTTTTGATGCGATCCACAGGCAGAACGGTCACATGCTCAGCTCCCAGACCGTCCAGATAACCGTGCAGGGCGGGCACATCCATCCCCGAATCCCGTGCATCGACAATGGCCGTTACTGCGACAGGAATTTCGTAGCGATCTTTCCAGCCATTCAGGAAGGACTGCGCTGATTCCATTTCCGCCACATTACCCGTCTCGCTATCCACGGTGAGCGTGGCCAGGACATCCAGGGGCTTATGTCCCTGCAGTTGGATGACCCGCTCGATGTCGGATTTCGAGAGCACCCGATTACGTTCTACCTGGACGCCCGAAGACAGCACGGAATCCTCCATGCGGATTTCTGCCGTGTGTAGCTTGTCGGCAAATCCGGCATCTGCAAGACTTTTGAGCACAGGATAAGCCGCTTCAGGGCTTTTGCCGGGCAAACCCCGCAGGTCGATGCTTTGCGTACCCACATCACGGGATCCGTAAACATGCAGAGTGCCGCCATCCGGTAGTTCTCCGGAACTCGACCATTGATCGCCGTCGCCCGCCGTGCGGATATTCCCTATCCCCATATCTTTCATGGTCTTGAAAATATCGGTTTTGACCTGTGGTTCTGCTGGCGTTTCTGGCTGATCTGGTACGGTCTCAGCAACCTGCGGCGCGGCCAACTGTTCAGCGGCGTTCTCCGGCGCGGCCAGCAGCCCTACCGCCTGCAGGCTCTCCACAAAGCGATGTTCGGGATCAAAATCGCCCTGGACCAAGAGGGTCAGCAGCTTCCTGAAATCCTTGTGCTTGAGCACTCTGCCCTCGCCGCCTTCGGGCTTGTATAAGGCGGGGTGTTTTATCAGGCGTCCACGACTGTCCGGTTCTTCCCGCATCTGGATGCGGTTATAGCCCGCCTGGGCCATGCTCATGAGCACCTCTTGTCCGGTAACGGTCTGGCGGGTTTCAGAATGCAAGCCCGACATACCGGCAAAGGCATTCCAGATCGCCGTGATCTCCTTCACCCGTTCCTGACGCTCTTTTTCCGCCTTCTTGTCTGCATCTATCTGTGCCCGTTCCTCCGGTGTAATCCCGGCCCATGCGTCGATTTCCACCATGCGGGCTTTCTGGCTGGATCCCAGCTTGGTGCCCGTCATCCGCTCGAAAACTTCCTGACTGGCCGGATTCATGCTGTTCCATCCGATGATCGACTGGATACGCTCGACATCCCGGGTCTGAACAGCCTGCACAATGGGCGGCGTGCCTTGTGTCTCAATGCCATGCTTCATGAAGATGGCCAGCGCCATTTCTTCGGGCTGATCCGTATTAGGCAACATATCGAGTATGCGACGACCCCGGTTTTTGGTTTCCTCGCGTGCCTGGGCTTCGGCTTCTTTATGCAAGGTGGCCAGCTGCCGGTCAGCGTTACGCCAGGCTTGACCAGCTTCCCCATCTTCTATGGCTCGCACGCGCTCGTGGTGCCCTTCCAGTCCCAGAGTGCTCAGTACCTTGCGTTGCGCACGGATTTCCTCGTCAAAGGATTGATAGACGGCATCTGTGGCTTTCCGGTACGTTTTCAGGGTCTCCTGATCCTCAACC
>NZ_JBYCKP010000537.1:0-1071 GCF_057473445.1 Acidithiobacillus sp. TH-A36
GAGTGAGGATTTACAGTAAAACCGGACGTGGGAATGCCACGATCAGCGCGTGGCCATCGCCCAAGGTGTCTATATGCACCTCTGCGGTAAAAAAGACTTTCCTGAAAAGGTTTAAAGCAGGAACATGATCGGTCTTCAGCTGTTGCAGGAATGTGCTCTACAGGTTGCCCCTGTCACCATGGCTGCAGTGGTGCAGACCGAGTCTGGCGGGAATCCTCTGGTCATTCACGACAACACAACGAATCGCAGTTATTTCCCAAAAACCAGACGCGATGCAGAACGAATCCTGCATCTTTTGCTGGCAGCTGGGCATCAGGTAGACGCTGGAATCGCCCAGGTTGATTCTGAAAATTTTGCCGCATACGGATTAAATTATAAAAACGTCTTTGATCCCTGCACCAATCTGCAGGTGGCCTCGAAAATACTGGTTGATTCATGGAAAGCATCAGGTAAAAAGTTACCAGGTGCTCTGCAGGTTTATAACTCGGGGAAGCCATCTGGTGATGCCCGCTATGCCCGTATTGTCTACCATCACGCAGGGGTCAGTGTTCCACCTATTCCAGGAGGGAAACTGGCTGCCTGGGCGGTGAAACCTGTCGTTTGTGGGGAAGGTGGGAAAAAGGAAGCGGAGGCAGGAGGGCCGGTTCGGATCAGAGTTTCATGGACTCCTGCGGCGAGCCCCATGCAGCCGAAATGGTAATGGCCTATCGCCATTTTGAATAAAAACTGTCGCTGGACCCAGGAAGTCGCTGCTCTGGTGTGAACGAAGGGTTTGGCGTTATTTCCATAGTGATATTGCTTCCATCTCCAACGCGGAGGAGACAGATGGTCGCTGTGCGAGCTTTTCAACATACTTCGTATAATTTGGATAAAGCGCTTCCATTTCATATCCCAGGCGAACACCCCAGCGATAGAAAACCAACCAAAACGGGTCAACAACTGAGAACCTCGCTCCAATCGCAAATGTGTGCTGGCCAAGATGTGATTCAATAATCGTGAGGCAGCGTTGAAAGTTCGCATGTCCGCTGGATTGAACCGCAGGGAAGTCTGTGGCACCCAACACGAACCTTT
>NZ_JBYCKP010000538.1:0-4760 GCF_057473445.1 Acidithiobacillus sp. TH-A36
ATAGAGAATGCCTGGCGTTTCTCCAGTCAGGATCCCAAACTCTGGAAACTGGATGGTTCCGCCTTCTGGCCCTTACTCATCCTGTTTTTCCATTTCAGCGTGCTGACCCTGATACTGGCCGTGGTCAGTATCGGCCTGCTTGCCTGGCTGCAACGCAAGGGCTACACCCCTGCCGTGGCCTGGCGAAGACTGGTGCGGTTTGTCTTCGGCAATACCCGCCTGCGTGGCCCAGTATGAAGGATCGCCTGAGTTTCCGAACAGGGGATGTCTCTCCCTTTTCTCGAATTCTGCTGGAATCGGTGGAAGACTATTCCAGTACAACCCGTTACGCCATCGATCATCTGAGCCGGGCGGTCCATCCCGTTCTCATGATTGCCCACAAGAGTGGGGTAACCCTTTTTGATCCAGTCAACGCAGTCTGCCAGCTTTCCTATGGTTCGGAGGCAGTACAGAAAGCCACGCCACAAGTACAGTGGCCTTTTAGCTCGAAATTTCGTGTTGCCAGAACGGTACGTGCCTTGCCAGCTCAAGATCCACTCCAAATAGAAGTGGCCTTCACGCAAACGATGCCCCCGGCCAAGCAGCATGCGGCCCTGTTGGACACCATTGGTGCCGGCATCGATCGGGAACCATATCCGGTCCAGAAAAAACAGACTGTCTCCGCGCCGCTGCAGACCGATATTTCCAATCCACTCACCCGACAGGCAGAACCAATATCCTCCGAGGATACCCCTGGAGCGCGGCCGCGCCGTCTGAATCAAAACATGCTGGACACCATTGGTGCCGGCATTGATCGGGAACCCCCTACTAAACAGCAAATTGCCGAGTCCCGGGAACGCATAGCAGCCCGTATCGCCGCCAGGCATTCCCACGTCTCCCACATCCACTCTGAATGAGGACATCCCATGAAACCAATCTATGCCTGTGATGACGGCTACGGAGAAATCAAGATCATCCACCGGGCTGAAGGCATTCTGCAAAGCTTCAGTACCCCATCCCGTGCCCAGAGCGGCGATTACCAGCAGATTGAGATCGGCGGCGCCACACCGACAGACAGTACGGTTTATGTGACCAAGGGGGAAGCCTACACCGTTGTCGATACCCTGCAGACCGAAGATACCCGCTTCGCCGGTTTTGCCCTGTCCAGCCTCAACCGGGTGCTGGTGGCGCATGCCCTGCGCCAGGTAGGCGCTCCAGAAGCGTTTGAACTGGTCGTCGGGCTGCCCCTGCGTGATTTTTACTGGGATAACGGCACCCCCAACCAGGATCTGATTGCGGCCAAGCGCGAGACCCACCGGATTCCCGTGCAGCTGCGCACCCTGGAGGGTGATAGCGATCTACCCGTACCGGACAGAGTGCATGTGCTGCCCCAGTCGCTGGTCGTCGCCATGCAGTCACCGGGCGAAGATCCCGATCTACCCATCGCCGTGGTGGATATTGGCTCGCGGACCACCGATATTACGGTCGTACAGAATGGCAAGGTCGATTTCAGCCGCTGCGGCACTTTGCCGGACCTGGGCGTGGCCGCCGCTGTAGACCGGTTTCAGACGGCCATTGAGGAAAGGCGTGGCAAGCGTCTGCCCAACCGTAAAATTCTCCATAGTGCCCTGATCCAGAACAAGCGGATTCGCATTAACGGTGCCGAGATTCCCGAGGCCGATCAACAGAGCGCCCGAAAAGAGGCTTTAAAAGAAATCGCGGGGCGTATCCAGCGCGGCGTAGAGCGGCATGCCCGAACCCTGGAAGACTGCGATCATGTCATTCTGATCGGCGGCGGTGCCCTTCTGCTGGAGGGGCAATTCGACTGGCCCCATGCCCAGCTGCACCCACAGGCGGTCCATGCCAATGCCATGGCCTGGCTGGAGACCCTGGAGTCGGTATGACCCCGCCTGAAACGGACAATCCGCCAGCGGCGTCAGCGTCCACGGATACAGAATCCTCTATAGAGCAGGACTTTCGGGATCATGTGCTGTTCATCCTGCAGCACGAGCGTGAAGAACGCGTCCGTCTGGATATGGCCCTGCGCGAACAGGCACTGTCGCAGATTGCAAAGCAGGCAGAGGCCCTTTCCGGGCAGATGCAGGCCCTGCAAAAACTGCAGGACACGATTCTGGAAAAATGGGCCGCCATCCGAACTTCGGCAGATACACAGACCACCGAGGTGCAGTCCCGCATTGCCCAGATGGGGGAAGACGTCCGCAAAAGCACCGCGCCGATCCGCGAATACCAGATGCATGTCAACCGGCTACAAAATGAGCTGCAGACACTGGTCCGGACGGTGAAAGACAACACCCAGGAAGTTGCCGGCGTCACTTTCCGGGCACTCTTGGGAGGTGCACTGGGCGGCGGAGCCGCTGCCATTCTGATTTTTTTGCTGCTGTTTCTCGCGCAAAGGAAATAATCAACCATGAATAAACCGTCAGCCGATGACGCTGAAAACACCTCCAGTTCCACCATCGGGGTTTCTCTGGGCCGCCTTCAGAAACTGGAGAAAGATTTCCGCCTGCACCGAGATTTCTGGGAGGGACAGGCGCACTACATGGACATTCTGATGAAAACTACGCAGGCGCTGAATCAGGGACTCATAAGTGCCGTTACCGCTCTGGATCGTCGTCAGGGGGAGGCCATCCGTCAGCTGGCGGAGCGAATGGATCGCCTGGTTCCACCAAACAGGGATGACCCGACCAACACCTCTTCTGGAACGCAGGCCACAACAGCAAACGCTTCTCCCGCCAAAGGTCAGGGCGAACTGCTCAGATCCGAGGCGTCGCCGCCAATGCTGCCCGATACACAGACAGAATCGATCCGGGAAATGCGTGGGGAACTCAGCTTGATCAGTCAAAGGCTGGAGAGCATCGCTCGGGATACCGCCGATCTGATCCAGCTGGTCTATGGATTAACCGATAACAACGGAAAGGACTGAAATCCGAGGCAGAAGGAGGTACCAACCATGGCAGAACGGGGTACGCAATGGATGCGTGAAACCAAATGGGCGGCCACAGATCGCTGGCCAGAGATTCTGGTTCAGCTGGGCATTCCTGCCCAGGCGCTGGTGGATCGGCATGGGCCCTGTCCGGGTTGTGGCGGAGAGGATCGCTTCCGCTTTGACAACCAGAAAGGCCGGGGCACCTTTTTCTGCTCACAGGGCGGTGGAGATCCCATTTCCGGTGACGGCTTTTCCCTGCTCCACCATGTCCATGGCTGGAATTTTAAGCAATCCATCGAACAGGTCGCCCGGGTACTGGGTACATTACCGCCGGATCACGATCTGCCCAAAACCGCCAAAGCGCCGGAAACCCGGGCACCTGCGACTTCTCGGCAGAGTGCACGCAAAAGTGCCCCTTCCGCAAAAGAACAGGTCGAAAAAGCCCGTCAGTCCATTGAAAAGCACTGGCGTGGCAGCGTTCCCCTACGGCAGATGCCGGAAGCCATGGCCTACTTCGAGAACCGCCGGATTCCTTTCGATCTCATTGTCGACGCACGGGATGTACGCGGCTTTCCCCATCTCCCTTACTGGCACCAACGGGTGGATGGACAATGGGAAGAACTGGGCAGGTTCCCTGCCCTGATCGCCCTGTGCCGGGGACCCAGCAAGCAGGTCCTAGCGGTACACCGCACCTGGCTCGCACCCGATGGATCCGGCAAGCTGGTTCTGCCGGATCCGGATCGTCCCAACGGTGAAGATGGCCGCCCCCATCTTCTGGATGCCCGCAAACTGACCAGTCCCATAGTGCGACGCGTCCCCCTGCATATTGAATTGCGGCCCATGCAGGCAGATGGCAGGCTGGGGGTGGCAGAAGGCATGGAAACGGCCCTGGCCGCCTCCTTTGCCCATCACGGTCTCGCGGTACATGCGACCGTAAACAGCGGCAATATGGGCGGCCGCAGTGTCGGTGACCGGGTCATCGGGGGGTACACCCCACCCCAGACCTGCAAAAAATTGCTGATCTTTGCCGATAACGATCCGGCAGGCATCCGGGCTGCACAATATCTCAGAGAGCGGATGCAACTCAGCCGCCAGGATCTGGAAACCGACATCCGCCTGCCCAGCACCGGCAACGACTGGGCGGAAGTGCTGGAAATCGCCACCACCCAATATCCGGACCGGATCGCCGAGAGGCGGCAGGAACAGGGACTCGGTGCTGCGCCCGATCTGCCCATGCGGGTCACCATGCCACAGCGGGAACCCGGCCAGCCGGAATCGGGCGTGCCGCTTAACAACCGGGCCACGGCGCAGAGGACGAAGCGCCCCCGGCGTTAAAGCCACCGGTTTGGATGCGCGGACCCTGCTGAAAAATGCTAAATTCTACACACGCACACAAACTGTAAAGGAGACTGCACCATGTTTGGTTTTGGAGAACATCCGGAAAATATGACGGCCACCTGTCCCAGCTGCCAGACCCCCATGGAAGACAAGGGCGCACACGGCATGCGGATGGGTGGACTGACCGGTCTCGGCGGTGCTGCACTGGGCATGATCGGTGGCCAGCTCGCCGATGATGGTGAGGAAGCCTTTGAAAAGAAACTGAAGGTGCAGGTTTATGTCTGCCCACAATGTCAGGAGATTTCTTTCAAGTACCATGGCGGTCTGTAAGGGGCCGTATTCCCAGTATTGATGAGGCACACAAAACCACATGAATACCCGACAAAGAGGACCCGCCGTACATATCTGGCGCATTGCGTTTCAGGATCTGGAAATGCGTACCACTTCATCCGATGGCGTGCATGTATGGATTGCCCAGGAAGATGTTATTGCTGCC
>NZ_JBYCKP010000539.1:0-1384 GCF_057473445.1 Acidithiobacillus sp. TH-A36
GACACGCTCCTGGAATTCAATCAACGGTTGAAATCTAGACCACGCCCATGACTTTGTCAATCATTTGTAGTAAACAAATGTTAGTCACTGCAAAGCATATTCAAACCCATTCGCGAATGGCTCTCAACATATCCTGCAAACGCACAAAACAGGATTCATCCTTTGCAGCTCCCAGCTCCTGGCAACCACTACCCCCCAACCATAAGCTAACTCCCGCAGGCATGCGCCGTTGCAGATCATGTAATAGCTGGCGATTCTGCACATTGACTGAAGCCGCCGATACTGCCAGATGAATCACCTGCACATGACAGACTTCTGCCGCCGCAATCAAATCATCCACTTCAGGCTCCGAACCAATGAACAAAACATCCACGCCCTCACCCATCAGCAGGGCGCGGGTCATCTGCAATTCCAGCGTACGGTCCTCTCCCGGAAAACTCGCCAGCAAAACCCGCAGGCGGGTTTCGCCACCCGGCAACTGACTGGTCGCGACGTAGAGACATTCCATCAGCAGTTCCTGAAGGCAGCCCTCCCGATAAGGCTTTATTTCGCCCATCATCCGGGCGCGGGCGACGCGCTGCAGCAAAGGCGCGGCTACCTGCAGCACAAAGCGGGGGAGTCCTTCCTGCTGCAGCTGGCGGCGCATATAACTACGCAATAGCTCTGGACGATCGGAGGCCAGCATATTGAGAGCTTCTGCCAGCACTGCAGGATCTTCGTGGGGTGCAGAGTGCTGCGCAGGAATTTCAGCCACCAGGTTGTCGATTTTCTGCGCATCGGCACCCACCACGGCACCCGGCCGATACCCTGCTGCCAGTAATTGATTAATCCGGTGCAACTGCTCAATCTGCGCGCGACTGTACAGACGGTTACCTGCCGCATCCCGACCCGGCACCGGAAAGGCGTATCGCCGTTCCCACATGCGCAGTAACTCTTTGGAAATACCGGTTTCCTGCTCAACCACACTGATTGGAAATTGCGGTACTTCTGTTTCATCCGTGCTGATATCCACAACCGTTCCCTTTTTGTATATGACGCCTTATTGACATATGGACCCTGAACAGTAATCTACTCTATCATTGTTATACAGGTTTCTGCACATGTTTACAGGATGTATCGCCCCATAAATAATCATGAAAACCTATGAACTAAAGGGCTTCTGGCAGCAACTCCGCTACTAGACAGGGTCGTGACACTGAAGCTGTTCTGCCTGTTATTGTATCTTTGTCCAAGGAACGTGAATGTTAGCCCACACTTTTGTTGCAGATGCCATCCTGAATAACCCCGACCAGATCAATGCGCAAATGGCTGACCGGCAGAGTTTTGGCATCATTGCTCTGGACAGTCACGCTCAGGTAAAAATTTTTAACGCAGCAGAGGCGCG
>NZ_JBYCKP010000540.1:0-7951 GCF_057473445.1 Acidithiobacillus sp. TH-A36
CTGCTTGACCGCTTCATTACTGCTCATGGTCATTCTGACTTTGAGCTGGACTCCCTGTTCCTGGAAAAAATTCTGGGCTGTCAGCCGGGTTCCGGAACCTTCCTCCCGAAGAATAAATGCTTCATCTTTTAATCGCTCTGGAGCAATGCGGGATTGTTCAGCTAACGGGTGATCGCCGGGGGCGAGTACAACCAGCGGATTTTCCATAAAGGGGCGGGCAACACCATCAATATCATCGGGAACCTGACCCATGATGTAAATGTCGTCGAGATTTTGCTTGAGTCGTTCCAGGATGCTGTCGCGATTGGCAATTTCAAGGTGGACTTCAATACCTGCATGTTCCTTGCAGAAGGTACCAATGAGGCGCGGCGCGAAGTACTCTGCCGTCGAAATGATGGACAGGTTAAGTGTCCCTGATTCGAGGTTGCGCTGGGCGTTGAGCTCCTGATTCAGTGCATCCAGACGACGCAGAATGTCGTTTCCGGCCCTGGCAACGGCTTCTCCGGCAGCCGTGAGGTAAAGTTTTTTGCCCATTTGTTCATACAGGGGCTCGCCGGCGGTCTCAGAAAGTTGCTTGATCTGTATGGACAGTGCTGAAGGCGTCTGGTGTAATTCCGTTGCAGCGCGGGTCATGTTAAGGTGTCGCGCAAGCACCGTAAAAATACGTAATTGGTGCAGGGTCGGATGGCGGATTATCAAGGTTTTACTTTTCCAAAAGGTAATATTAATTTCTTTTTACTTTACCTTATGGAAGGCACTTTGTACATTCGTCAAGGGTTACAGCTTTGCAGGTCAAGTTAGACTGATACTTTAGGAGGAATCTTATGGCTGGTAAATATGAAGCCGGCGTCAAGGAGTACCGCCACACATATTGGGCTCCGGACTACGTGCCGCTCGAGTCGGATCTTTTGGCGTGTTTCAAGATTATCCCGCAGCCTGGTGTGGATCGGGAAGAAGCAGCGGCGGCGGTAGCCGCAGAATCATCTACCGGCACCTGGACTACGGTCTGGACTGACCTGCTTACCGACATGGACTACTACAAGGGTCGTGCGTATCGCATTGAAGACGTCCCCGGTGACGACGCGGCTTTTTATGCGTTCATCGCATATCCGATCGACCTGTTCGAAGAAGGTTCGGTGGTTAACGTATTCACCTCGCTGGTGGGTAACGTATTCGGATTTAAAGCGGTTCGTGCCCTGCGTCTGGAAGACGTGCGCTTCCCGCTGCATTACGTCATGACCTGTAACGGTCCATCCCATGGTATTCAGGTAGAACGTGACTTGCTCGACAAGTATGGTCGGCCGATGCTGGGTTGTACCATCAAGCCCAAGCTGGGTCTTTCTGCCAAGAACTATGGCCGTGCCGTGTATGAAGCCCTACGTGGTGGTCTGGATTTCACCAAGGATGACGAAAACGTCAATTCCCAGCCTTTCATGCGCTGGCGTGACCGCTTCCTCTTCGTGGCTGATGCTATCCACAATGCCGAAGCTCAGACGGGTGAGCGCAAGGGTCACTATCTGAACGTGACTGCGCCTTCTCCGGAAGAAATGTACGAGCGCGCCGAGTTCGCCAAAGAACTGGGTATGCCCATCATCATGCATGACTTCCTCACCGGTGGTTTCTGTGCAAATACCGGTCTGGCCCGCTGGTGCCGCAAAAATGGCATACTGTTGCACGTTCACCGTGCCATGCATGCGGTAATTGATCGTAACCCCAACCATGGTATTCACTTCCGGGTGTTGACCAAGGCCCTGCGTCTGTCCGGTGGTGATCATCTCCATACCGGTACCGTGGTAGGTAAGCTGGAAGGCGATCGCGCTTCTACCCTGGGCTGGATTGATCTGCTTCGCGAATCCTACATTCCTGAAGATCGCAGTCGCGGTATTTTCTTTGATCAGGATTGGGGTTCCATGCCCGGTGCCTTTGCCGTAGCTTCCGGTGGTATTCACGTGTGGCACATGCCGGCACTGGTGAGTATTTTCGGTGATGACTCCGTACTGCAGTTTGGTGGCGGTACTCTGGGTCACCCCTGGGGTAATGCGGCAGGTGCGGCGGCTAACCGTGTTGCTCTGGAAGCGTGCGTGGAAGCCCGTAACCGTGGGGTCGAGATCGAGAAGGAAGGCAAGGAAGTGTTGATGAATGCAGCTCGCCATTCGCCAGAACTCAAGATCGCTCTGGAAACCTGGAAAGAAATCAAGTTTGAGTTCGATACGGTCGACAAGCTCGACGTGCAGAACCGCTAATTTCTGGTAATTCATCAGCTTATTCAGGAAGGAGGTCATCATGGCCGATGTGCAAGATTATAAGCAAGTCCGCCGGTATGAGACGTTTTCATACCTGCCCCCCATGTCTGCTGAACAGATTCGGGCTCAGATTCAGTACATTGTCGCTCAGGGTTGGAACCCTGCAGTAGAACATGTCGAGCCCAGTCGATCGTTCACGCATTACTGGTACATGTGGAAGCTTCCCATGTTTGGCGAAAGAAGTGTTGACGCCATTCTGGCCGAGTTGGAAGCCTGCCACCGCGAATATCCGGGTCATCTGGTAAAGTTGATCGGTTACGACAACTATACCCAGAGTCAAGGTCTGGCGTTTGTGGTTTACCGGGGCTCCTAAACAGGGGCGGCAGTGACGAAGCCGCCGTGTTTTTTACGGCGGCTACATCAAGGGAGGCAATATGTCTGAATTATCCGCTTCCGGTCACTTGCGTGGTCGGGCTTTGGCGCAGAAGATGCGGCGCCAGCAGGCCGTGCGCAAGCAAACCGATAGAACACGGTCAGTGCCAGCAGCTGCTGAGCCAAAGTCTGTACCGAATTCGATGAAGACAGAATCCACAGCAGCAGTGGTTATGTCGCCATCCGTACACATTGATAACATGTCTCAGAAAAACTCCGGGAGAGAAGCCGCATTAGCGCATCGTGCCCAAAGATGTACGGGTGCGCAGTGCTGGTCTGATCCGGAACAGCGGCGCTCGCGCAGCCGTCGTCGGGTTGCCCCGGCAGAAAGCAGCCAAGCAGTGATGGTTGCTGAAAATGTTGTGCAGCCGCTGATTCCCGGTGTGGAAGAATCGTTTCTGGATTCCGTATGTGAAATGGCTGAGTCAAACCCGTCTGATTTTGCCTGGCGCGAAAGTTCAGTGCGCCAGCTCTGCAAGGCACGGCGGCAGACGCTCTCCCAAAAGGGCAAGGTGGCGCTTACGGTGATGCGTGGTCTGAGTTCTGCCGCTGCGCGCTTGCGTTATCTGCAAAATGGTAATGGCCGCGAATTCGCCCGTTTGCATCGTCAGGAACAGGCCGAGCATGGTCGGGGTCGCTCGCAACCTTCCCGGGCTGCCGGTCAGTTACGTTCCAGAAAGTATCGGGCTCCACAGAAAGTTGAAGTGGATACCACTTTGGCAGGTTCGGAAGTGACCGGAACGCAAGTGACTCGTCAGGCTGCGGTTACCGGTAATGAGGCAGGATCCTGTCGGGGAATTACCGGCACAGAATATGTTGGTACTGATCAGTTCACCAGTTTTTGCAACAGTCGTCCGGCGCCAAATCCTGCCAAGGTAGGGCAGTCCAGTACCACTGCGCGGCAGTCCGTATCTGGTACGCAACTGGGCCGATCTGCTGATGTGACAGGCGATGAAGCCGGTACGTGTACGGCAGTCACCGGTACTGAATACCTGAGCATGGAAAACTTTGGTGCATTTTGCCAGTCAGATCTGCCTGCCCGACCTCAGAAAGTGGCGATGGGTATTTCGGCGAAACAACACCTGCCGATCAGTGGCTCAGATGAGGCAAGAACCGCCGCTGTGACGGGTTCCGAGACGGGCGTTCAGCAGCGGATTACGGGTTCCCAGTATTCTGATGCTGGAGTGGCCCGGATGACCATTAACGGCGCACCACCCAAGGTTTCGCAAACACACACACTGGCAGGTGAACAGATTTCCGGAACTGCTGTGGACAGCTCAAGCAAAATTACGGGACTTGACTCCGGTGAATGTCGGCCAGTTACCGGAACGGAGTATCTGAGTCAGGAAACCTTTCAGTCTTTGTGCCGTACGGCGGCGCCGGAGCCGGTGCTTTCGAAGGTCGGAATCAGTAATACCGATAAAGGGATGCGGATTACCGGCAATCTGGTAGATCGTTCGGAAAAGGTCACCGGTAATGAGCCTGGTAGTTGTCAACGGGTAACCGGTACAGGCTACGCTCTGGCGAACTTGTGCGGCGGTGGTGTCGATAAGGTGGGGATGATGTCCAGTCTGTCGGGTACCGCCCTGACAGGGACAGGAGTGAGTTCACACCCAAAAATGTCTGGTGACGAGCGTGGAGAGTGCTTGCCCGTCACCGGTACGGAATATTATGGGGCAGAGCATTATGCTGCATGCGCGAGCACTCCGCATGCTGAAGCTCCCAAAGTGGGTGTAACTCGGACCGCCACTGGACAGCTGGTCAGTGGACCGTTGCTAACACCTTCAGAAAATGTAACAGGTAATGAGGCTGGGGCATTTTCAGCCGTTTCTGGAACGCCCTATGCGGGCGATGCCCTCAGCAACCTGACCGAATCAACTCCTCACGAGGCCGTGATGCAGTCAGCCATAGCTTCAAGTGCGCCTCAAGAGGAACCGTCATGCTGCAGTAACTGTGCCCTCAAAAAACAGGCAATGGCACAAGTGGAACCGACCAGCACCCGTTTTGTGGACGCCCCGGTTGCATCGCAGTCTCCTCAGGCCGTAGTGAATGCGCCGCAGGACTTCAGTATTGTTCCTCCGTCCCGGCAGATGCTCAATCGCATTACCGGCAATAGTGCGGATCAGAATGATCGTGTCACTGGCCCGGTCAATCTGGCAAGAGGGCTGGTGACCGGTACGCCGGAGTTCCGGACTCGGGAAATGCCGCAAGGTACTCCGCTTTCCGTGCAGCCAGGCATGTCTGCCAGCCCGGAAGCTGCTTCTTCGGTAATGGCTGTGCCCGAACGTGGTGCCTGGCAGATTACTGGTGACGACTGGAGTCGGAGTAAGCGCGTCACCGGCACAGAAGGACACTGGGCCCAAAAGCGTAATCCTACGCAACGCGGTGATGCGAAAATTTGTGTCATGTCTGCGGGCGTAAACAAAGGGCAGGCTTTATCGGCAGCGTTGAGTGAATCCAAGTTGACCGGCAGCAGCGGGAGTTCTTCCCGGGGTTCATTGGTTACTTATTCCGGAGGCGCGCGAGGATGATGGATTTTCGGCATCTGTACCGGGATGATTCAGCTTTGCAGGTTGAGGGCTGAAGCTTGGATACACGTAAAATCAGACGCATGCGTGGTATAGGTACGCCAGATTCCATGCCCATGCCCATGTCCAGGCAGTTCTCTCAGGCTGTGCACGTTCAGGTTCCCCAGCAGGCTGACGGTAAGCCAGCTGTGCATCCAGCCTGCGCCAGCCTGCCCGCTCGCCAATGCCACCATGCTTTGGTGAATAAAACGGAAAATGATCGTCTTGCCCGTTTCGAATCAAGTATCAAGCGGCGCTTTGATGAAATTGTGCCGGTTCTGAAAGAAGTGGCTGCTTTGGGCGCATCGCGTGACTTTACCGAGCAGGCTAACCGTCTGGCAGAACAGCATTTAGGTCATCCCTTTCCTGAAGGCGTTTTGGAGAGGTCGTGGATTCATGGTGTGGATGTGCCGACCTTGTATAGTTCCAGCATCTTTTCGGCATTGGCGGCAGGCGTTGAGCAATTCTCGCAGCGCATCCATCAGGAAGTAGCCGATGCTCAAAGTCTGGATGCCTTGCTGGTCGACTGCGGGTTTCACGCAATCAATGTTTCAGCCTGTGCTGATGGTCGTTTGAAAGGCCTGTTTACCTATATTTTAAGGCTGCCTGCTTCGGATTTATTACGATACTCTACTTTTGCTGGAACTTTGTTTGATGTAGAAGACGATATTCTTGACTGGCAGGCTGCGGAATTGCGTCGCTTCCGTGAGGGGTATCCCAGTACTTCTGATAGTGGTACCAGATATCTAAAGGTGGCCGTATATCACCGCAGTTCACTGGATCCTATGCATCAGGGTTGTGCAGCGCATCAGAGCAATGAAAAAGTAGCTATGGAAGCTGCTCTGGAACGCTTGCAACAGTTTCGCCATGGTATTGAAAATGCTTTTTGTTGTGGTGCCAGTACCGATATTTTGCTGATTGGCCTCGATACGGATACTGATGCGATTCGCATTCATGTGCCGGATGGTCAGGGAGATTTGAGTCTATTCCGCTCTGTGGACAATGCCGAACTCTATAAAAAGACTCTGGGTATGAATGCCGATCAGGCACGCCTTGCAATTTATGAAGCCATCGCCAATGCCAGTGATGTCGGCGGATGGGGGCAGGGTGACGGCAAACCCCATGACGGGATGCGGCGCCTGATTGCCAACCTGCTTATCAATAATCTGAGCCAGATAGAATATGTCATTGAAAACTTCGGGGGCTGGTATCCCGACAGAGGCCATGGCGAACGCTTTATGAGTATTGGTGACGGTTTTCAGGAGTTGCAGGTGCGTAATCTGTCTTATTACGCGCACCTGGATACTGTGGAAGAGGGAGCTGCGGATCTGGATGTGGGGGTCAAAATTTTTCGACATCTGAATGTCGAGCAGGGTTTACCCATACCCATGGCGATTAATTACAGATATGACGCCAATGTTCCTGGCCACAGAGAACGCATCATTATCAAATTACAGCGCGTGGCAGCAGCTATTCAAGCACGGTACAGTGATTTACTGTCCGAAGGTATGCTTTATTTACATGGCAGCGTCCAGAATCAGAAACTGGGCAGCCCATTGGAGGAGGTGCCACTCACATGAAGATCATGCGTGTGGAAAAAACTCTGGTATCGACCAACCGTATTGCAGAAATGGGTCATCGTCCTCTACTGGTGGTTCAGGAAAAGGAAGGTGGACCGCGCTCACTGGCGGTGGACGCTGTGGGTTGTATTCCCGGTGATTGGGTGATTTGTGTGGGATCTTCGGCAGCGCGCGAAGCTGCTGGCAGTAAGGATTATCCATCAGATCTGACGATTATTGGCATCATTGATAATTGGGACCCTCTGTAGTCGTGGAGATTATGCAGGTGGTTTCGGAGCTGTTGGTCACCCGTCGGGTTCCTGGACTGAAGCAAATTTCGTTACGGGTGTTGTCTGATGCAGCAGGGAAACTGAATGTAGCGATAGATCCCGTGGGGGTTCCACCGGGTAAGTGGGTGTTTACGGTAGCAGGTTCGGCGGCGCGTTATGCGGCGGGCGACTTTGAGATTCATACTGATTTGACCATTGGTGGAATCATTGACTTTTGGGAACCTTGAAACGTTCTCTATATTGGGTTTTGTTCTCGTAAGGAGGGGTGCAAATGGCAGATGTATCAGGTGTTGCGTTGGGTATGATTGAAACCCGTGGTTTGGTGCCGGCTATTGAAGCGGCTGATGCAATGACCAAGGCCGCTGAAGTGCGTTTGATTGGTCGCCAGTTTGTCGGTGGTGGTTATGTCACCGTGTTGGTGCGTGGCGAAACAGGTGCAGTGAATGCTGCAGTTCGTGCTGGTGCTGATGCCTGCGAACGGGTGGGTGACGGCCTGGTGGCTGCACACATCATTGCGCGTGTGCACTCTGAGGTCGAGCACATCCTGCCGAAGGCTGCCACTGCTTAATCAGCGGCAGCCAGCGGTTCTGATTTTTAGATTGTCTATTGAGGAGTTGATGAAATGGCAGAAGTGACAGGTATTGCGTTGGGTATGATTGAAACCCGTGGTTTGGTGCCAGCTATTGAAGCAGCTGATGCGATGACCAAGGCTGCTGAAGTGCGTTTGATTGGTCGCCAGTTTGTCGGTGGTGGTTATGTCACCGTATTGGTGCGTGGCGAAACAGGTGCAGTGAATGCTGCAGTTCGTGCGGGTGCTGATGCTTGCGAACGGGTCGGTGATGGTCTGGTAGCCGCCCACA
>NZ_JBYCKP010000541.1:0-5049 GCF_057473445.1 Acidithiobacillus sp. TH-A36
GGAAACCGGCGACAATTTCCGACTCGCCTTCCGCTACGTCAAAAGGTGCGCGGTTGGTTTCCGCCACACCGGAAATAAAATACACCAGAAAAAACGGGAAAAGGGGCAACCAGTACCAGGACCAGAAACCGCCACCGGCCTGGGCCTCGACAATTTTGCTCAGATTCAGGGTCTGGGCCAACATCAACACCCCGACCAGGGCAAAACCCATGGCGATTTCGTAAGCAACCAGCTGTGCGGCGGCGCGCATGGCACCCAGAAACGCATACTTGGAATTGGAAGCCCAGCCCGCCACGATAATGCCGTACACGCCCAACCCGGCAATCGCCAGCACGTACAGCAAACCGGCGTTCATGTTGGAGATAGCCACATCCGGCCCGAAAGGCACTGCCGCCCAGACCAGCAGCGCGGGGACAAACGCCAGCACCGGTGCTGCCAGAAACAGGAAGCGATTGGCGCTGGTGGGAATGATGACTTCCTTGAACATCAGCTTCAGCGCATCGGCAATAGGCTGCAGCGAACCTCTGAAACCCACCCGGTTGGGTCCCAGACGTACCTGCATGTAACCAATGACTTTGCGTTCTGCCAGGGTCAGGTAAGCCACACCCAGCAACAACGGCACCACCACAATGACAATTTTGATAATCGACCAGATGACTGCCCACCAGCCGGTTTGATAAAAATCATGCATCATGATGCCCTCTGGGTTTCCGGCAGTAATGCTGCCATCGCTATGGAACAGGGCATATAAGGCGCAGCAAGTCCCGAAGTTTCCGGGTAGCCCAGAGGAATCCAGATGCAACCCAGGGGGATATGTGTATCCAGATCCAGTGCCAGAGTGACTTTTCCCGATGCAGTACTGACTTCCACGGCCTCACCCTGAATTCCCGACTGACGGGCCTGGTCGGGATGCATTCTGGCAACCAGGGGTGTACTCAGCGGCTTGGCCCGGCGCACCAGAGGATCACCCTGATAAATGGGCCAGTCACCAAGGCGCAATAATGCGCCTGCTGCTATGGGTTGCACTGCTTCCAGTGCTGGAAAGGCATGGAAGGGCGGAATATCCATACCATAGTCGCCCACGGCATGATGCCAGGCGGCGCTCACTTCACTCAGTTCATTATACTGAAAGTCTGGCAGCTTCAGACCATCACCCAATACCCGCAATATTTTCCAGCCGGGGCGGGCTTCACCGGGTAATTTCACTGCCGCGCGGAACGACTGGCAGCGTCCTTCATTATTCACATAAGAACCTGAACCCTCGGCAAACGCGGCCATGGGTAATATCACATCCGCATACTGCCGGGCTTCGTTGCCAAAATGACTGATACTTAAAACAAACTCGGCACCGCGCAGACGCTGGACTGCTTGTGCTCCTGCGAGACTATCCACACCCGGCTCTACGCCGAAAAGAATAAAGCCCTGCATGTCGGCATTCCAGCAGGCACCTGCAGGTAAACCGGACTCTGCCAGCAGGTGACCGCCAGGAGCGCGCTGGGGTACACAGCCACTCAACCAGGCTCCGGCACTGTTGCTTTCATCTGCCAGCCAGCCAATCCGCCCACCCGCCAGCTCGGCAATGCTTTCCACCTGAGCCAGTAAATCGGCAGCCTGGGGATGATGCAGCAGGGCACTGCCAATCAAAATGAGCGGATTATCTGCTGCCGCCATTTCCCGGGCCAAATCTACCAGACCATCGCTCTGTTTTTCTTCATGAATATGGGCAAAATGCCCCGCCAGTTGCTGGTACAAGGCCAGATCTTCACCCGCCCCGGCAACCATCTGGGTGACCGGAAAATTGAAATCCTGACGCATGCTGTCAATGCTCACTACCTTGCCGCCGTTCAGTACCGCCTTATGCAGGCGATGGTTGGTCAGCGGCTGCTGGTGTCGGGTGAAGCCATGACAGAGCATAATCAGTGGCTCTCTTTCCAGTTCTTCCAGACTCATATTCAGCGCCGGATAAAGAGGCATGGCCGCATCCGCACGGAAATCCTGCTGATGCAGACGATGATCCACATGCGGGCTACCCAGTCCGCGCAACAAGGCCTGGAACAAAAACAGTTCTTCGTTACTGGACTGTCCGGAAATCAGTCCTGCCAGTTTATCTGCACCGTGGCGGGCCAGCACTTTTTCCAGTCCGGCGAGAGTCGCTTCCAGGGCTTCGGCCCAGGAGACTTCCGTCCACTTACCCTGTGAATCGCGCAACAAAGGCTTGGTCACCCGATCAGGCGCATTCAATCCGGTGTAGGCATAGCGCCCCTTGTCACAAATCCACTGTTCATTGACGGCTTCATTATTGCGCGGCAAAACCCGCAGCACTTCCTTGCCCAGACTTTGGACATCGGTATTGCAGCCCGTGGAACAATGCGGACAAATGCCGGGGGTGTGCTTCAGTTCCCAGGAGCGGGCCTTGTAGCGGAAGGGTTTGCTGGTCAGCGCGCCCACCGGACATAAATCAATCATGTTTCCGGATAATTCCGATTTCACAGCCTTGGCGACATAAGTGCCAATGGCCATGTGTTCACCGCGTCCGGTAGCCCCAAGCTCCTTGATGCCACCGATTTCCTGCCCGAAACGCACACAGCGGGTACACTGAATGCAGCGGGTCATTTCCGTAGTGATCAGCGGACCGATATCCTTGTCTTCGACAACCCGCTTCTCCTCATTGTAATGACTGTGCGGATTGGCAAAGCCCATGGTGATGTCCTGCAATGGACATTCGCCGCCCTGATCACAAATCGGACAATCCAGGGGATGGTTGATCAGCAAAAATTCCAGAACACCCTGCTGGGCCATTTTTGCCTTGCGCGAAGCCGTGGCTATTTTCATTCCGTCGGACACCGGGGTGGCACAGGCGGGCAAGGGTTTTGGCGCTTTTTCCACATCCACCAGACACATCCGGCAATTGGCGGCAACAGAAAGTTTGGGGTGATAGCAGAAAAACGGGATATAAATCCCTAGAGACTCAGCGGCCTCCATGATCGTGGTCCCGGCTGCCACTTCGACTTGCTGTCCGTCTATTTCAATATGCAGCATCAGTGTTCTCCCATACTGATCATGCAGCTTTTGTGTTCAATATGGTATTCATATTCCTCACGAAATAACTTGATGGAGCTCACCACCGGCGCAACCCCACCATCTGCCAGGGCGCAGATGGTCCGCCCCTCAATGCGTGAACCCACATCCAGAAGCAGTTGCAGGTCTTCTTCGCGACCCTGACCGTTTTCGAGGCGATGCATGACCCGCCACAACCAACCCATGCCTTCGCGGCAGGGTGTACATTGACCACAAGACTCATGCATATAAAAACGGGCAATGCGCTCCACCGTGCGGACCATGCACACACTGTCATCCATGACAATCACGGAACCCGCACCCAAAGCCGAACCCGCCTTGGAAATGGAGTCGTAATCCATGGTGACATCCATCATCACCTCCCCAGCCACCATCGCCGTGCTGGTTCCACCGGGAATCACCGCTTTCAGCCGGCGACCAGGACGCAAGCCCCCGGCCATCTCCAGCAATTCCCGGAACGGAAGCCCCATGGGGACTTCGTAATTTCCGGGTTTCTGGACCTGACCAGTGACGGAGAAAATCTTGGTGCCCCCATTATTGGGTTTACCCAGATTCAGAAACCACTCGCCGCCCCTGGTGATAATGTCCGGCACCGAAGCGAACGTTTCGACGTTGTTGATGGTGGTGGGGCGCCCATAAAGTCCGTAGCTGGCGGGAAAAGGTGGCTTGAAGCGCGGCTGGCCCTTTTTGCCTTCCAGGGCTTCCATAAGCGCGGTTTCTTCCCCGCAAATGTAGGCCCCGGCACCCCGATATACATACAAATCGAAGGAAAAACCGGTACCCAGAATATTCTGGCCGAGATACCCCGCTGCATAGGCTTCAGCCAGCGCATCCTCGACAATATGGATGGGTTCAATAAACTCGCCACGAATAAAAATGTAGCCCGCCGTGGCACCCATGGCATAGGCACCAATAATCATCCCCTCAATCAGGCGATGCGGTTCATAGCGCATAATATCCCGATCCTTGCAGGTGCCGGGCTCGCCCTCATCGGCATTGCAGAGCAGATATTTCGTGCCACTGACCCCTTTGGGCATGAAACTCCACTTCAGTCCGGTCGGAAAGCCGGCACCACCGCGTCCACGCAGAGCGGATTTTTTCATTTCGGCAATAATCTGCTCGGGCGCCATCGGTTCCTGGAGGACCTTGCGCAAAGCTTCATAACCACCGGTTCCGGCATACACGGACAGACGATGGGAGTCGGGAATACCACGATTCTGCAGCGTAACGCCATTAACGTACATCTTCAGATCCTCCCCGCAATTGGGCAATCAGGGCATCCAGACTTTCTGGAGTCAGGTTTTCGTAGTAGCGATCTCCCAGCTGCATCATCGGCGCGTCTTTACAGGCACCCAGGCATTCCACTTCCTGCAGGGTGAACAAGCCATCAGCCGTCGTTTCACCCAGACCGATTCCCAAGGTTTTACTCAGATGAGCAATGATTCTGTCTGATCCGTTCAGAAAGCAGGACACGCTGCCACAGACGCAGAGCTTGTGGCGACCCACGGGCTTGAGGTCATACATGGTGTAAAAAGTCGCCACCTCAAAAGCCTGAATGGCTGGCAAACCCAGAATTTCTGCCACATATTCAATCAGCTCCTCACGCAGATAACCCTGTTCTTCCTGGGCAATACGCAGTGCCGCCAACAACGCAGAACGCGACTCTTCCTGCGGATACTTGCTGCGCTCAAAGGCAATAGCTTTCAGGGACTTTTCCGATAACATGCTCTACCTGTCAATCTCGCCGAAAACAATATCCATGGTGGACAGTATCGCCACCACATCTGCAATCATGTGTCCCTTGGCCATTTCATCCATCGCTGCCAGATGAGAAAAACCGGGGGCACGAATTTTCATCCGGTAGGGTTTGTTGGCACCATCAGAAATCATGTAGATACCGAATTCGCCCTTGGGAGCCTCAACGGCTGTGTACACTTCTCCTGCCGGAACGGACATGCCTTCCGAAAACAG
>NZ_JBYCKP010000542.1:0-1471 GCF_057473445.1 Acidithiobacillus sp. TH-A36
CGGGTAATAAACGCACCTGTACGCCGTGTGCTTCCAGAAAGGCTGCGTCTTTCTTATCCTGCGCATCGATATTGGCGGGCATAATCACCCGGGCCAGTTTTCCTTTGGCGGCAATTGCATCGAGAGTCGGCGCATAAGGCCCGATTTCCTCATCTTCAATATCAATCGGCCCCGGCTGGTCGATGACCTGCACAATCTGTTTTACGGACGTTCCCGGTGAGAGCACCAAAACCTGATGCGCCCATGCAGGCGCTTTCTGATTATTCCAGTCCGCGTTAAAAACCGCATTGACGGCTTTGACGATGGTGGGGTTTTGGGTGACGTAAAGGTAATTGCGGGCATCATGAAAATCTGACCAGGCAAAGTTCGGATTGCCGATTTCAGCCTCGTGGCCTGATGCCAGATATTTGGCATGGTAAAAAGACCACTGACTACCGTGACTGGTAAATCGGTAAGGCGCCAGATGCAGTTGCGCACCTGTCACTTCGATCTCCCGTTCTTCCTTTTTCACCTGCCAGGATTTCATGCCATAGGGCTTGCCTTCAATGATGACCCGCACATCCACTCCCCGCGCTTTGGCCGCTTGAATGGCGCGAAGAATCGGGCGGTCGGTCATGTAGTAAACACCGACATTCAACTCATGGCGGGCTGCATGGATCACTTGCAAAATAGGCGAAACGCCCGCGTTGGGTTCAATAAATAAAGGCATATTTTCTCCTTAAAGCACCGGTTAAAAATGTGTGGTACCCATAAGAAACACATTATGCGTGTTAAACCATGCAACATGGGCATGGTGTTGGCCCGTTTCAGTACTGAGTATCAAAAGTAGGCACGGGCACCAATGGTCTCAATAGGCACTTATGTGGTTGCCAACATGATCGATGGAGTCCTGCGGGCTCCAGAAAACAACAGGCTCGACGTGTGAAGCGGCCTTTATGCCTGTCTCCCATGCACGGCCTGCCCTCGTGACCCAATTAATGTGGCCTTCTGTCGAGATAATCTCTTTCTTGTCTGCATCGCCCAGGATTTCATCTCCTGTCTGAAACCAGACGCGCGCGAGGGCGTTCCTTCGGTTGTGATTCATGGTGAATTCCATGGATTCCAGGAAGGTGTAGTCCCAATCCTCCTCGTATTGAGGATACCGTTGCTTCAGAATGGCTTGGGAGGCTGAACGCAGCAGTTTTTGCGCTGTTTTCCATGTTTTCCGGATGATTTCAGGTGCCTGTGGTATCTCGCAGGAAAATGTGCCGCCATCAAAGTTCGACCAATCGCAGCTATAGCAGTCACCGACAAACAGCCGGTTGACTCCCTCATTCCGCATCCATGATCCCACTGCCGCAAATTCAGTCCTCACCGCATCCAGTTGGGGTGATTCCATCCGCGTTGATTCCATGCCCATTCAGTGCCGTCCTGGTCGATGGGCCGGCATGGGTGCAGACGCTACACCGGGTGCGACCTGCTGTATCTGGGC
>NZ_JBYCKP010000543.1:0-6680 GCF_057473445.1 Acidithiobacillus sp. TH-A36
GTGCATGGAAAAAACCTGTTCAGATCTTTGACGTGACCGAAGATGCGGACACGCATCTTTTGCCAAAACTGGTTTTTCATATTGAACAGGAAAACCAAAAAGGCACCTTGTCCGTCACTCTGGACCGTGCTGCAGATGCCTATGTGGTCGCCCTGGAAGAGGACGGTAAGGAATCCGTCATCCGTGAAGATTGTTATTTTGACGATCTCGGTCCGGTCATCAACGAGCTTATTGTGCATAACGATGACTGGTTGAAAGACCGTGTTGAAATCATCAAGAAGGCCGCTAAGAAGAAGGCCAGTTAATCATTACCAGATCAGCGTGACATATTCATGTCGCGCTGATTCAAATCGCTATGGAGACACTTTGATGAAAAAAGATTTTTCTGATTTGAACGAATCAGTGTTAATTGAGGATCTGGTGACTCACCAGCGCAGATTCATTAGCTTGCGTCAGACCGGAAACGGGGATTTTTACCTGGTTGTTTGGATGGATTGCGTGCCTAGTGAATCAATCAATATTTGGCTTTGGGTGGCTGTAGACCCAGACATGGCCATCCAGTATGTCACTGGCAAGATGAGTCTTTATCAGTGCATACAAATGGCCGAATTACTTGTCCGCGAAACACAAATGGACAATGGAGATTCAACATGGGAAGAAATACCCGAAGCCGAGCAGCTTCGCGGTAATCCGTTTGGCGAAAACAGCTACATTACGGACATCATGGATAGTGACGTTGATGTTGACGCGCTCGTACATTCGATAAACGATGCTTAATCAAAGCAATAAATTTTCCGAAACTCCCCAGACCATTCTGGGGTTTATCAAAACTGCGCGTAAGCAATATCAAAATACCTAGAACCAAGATATTTTGATATTCCCTACTCTTGCGGTTTATCAAGAGCGACCACCCGGAGCGTTATACCGGGGATTCCATCCGCAGGCCTTTCGGTCTGCTTTCTACCCAAAGGGTACACCTATGCCCTTTGGGGTCATGGTGTACCCCTTTTCTTAAGGAGTACGCCATGTCAGCACTTTATGATATGAAAGCATTCTATCGTTTTCTTGAGGACGCAACTATTGAAGAACTAAAGTCAAAAAAATCTGCATTATTGGATTTTATTGATGAAGCTAAAGACCACTCCACCCATGCAGATGCATGCTACTTACTGAAAAAGATAGAGGAAGAAATGCTATCTCGAATCAGTTCTGACAACCGATAATCTCAGAGCGTTTCTTTTACGCATCAGATTAATCAAACGATCGGCCTCATCAGGCCGATCTTCCAAAATAGCCAATAAAGCATTTTTCTCTATCTCACTGCCACCCTTGCGGTTTCTGATGCGCTGAGCGGCCTCACAAAATTCAAAAATTGGTTTCATGAAAACCTCACTAATGACTAAAGCAATTGTTTTACCATAACGGAGAGCATACCACAGCAACTGTCACAAACACGGTTCCTGCGGTATTCCCTACTCTTGTGGTTCATCAAGAGCGACCACCAGCAGCGTCATAGCTGGGATTCCATCAGCAGGCCATCCGGTCTGCTTTCTTACCCAACGGGGTACACCTACCCCTTTGGGGCTTTGGTGTGCCCCTTTTTCTAGGAGATACACCATGCGTAATCAATCTGCTCGCAAAATCTTTGAAAACTGGCTGAAATCATCAAAAAACGGGGCCATCTACGCCAAGATGGACGAAATTAGGTGCCAGTTCGGTACCGACAACAGCATGAACAAAGCATGCAGAACATTCCTAAAATTGTGCCGCGATGAGCTCCAGGTCCGTGAGGACTTGGGTGTTCTTCAGAGCCGCCGCCAACTCTTGGGAGGTGCAGCATGAACCGCGAATATGTGGTCACCAACCGTGAAGGCGGTCTGCTTTTCGGTCTGAACGGGACAACTCGACTATCCGGTCAGATGGCCCGTTTTGAAAACCGGGAAGAGGCCGAAAAAGCCATGGAACGGTTTAACAGCATCTGGGGAGAAAAAGAAGGTTTCTTCACAGATATTGAGGAGGTCGAAGCATGATTCCTCTTATCTTGCTGACCTGCATTGTTTCCGGCTATCTCATCAGCGTCCCGATTCGTCGGGCACTGAGCAACAAAGGCTGGATTTAAGATGTTCCCCTCGTGGGTTTACACCCACGAGGCCGGACGCGGCGCGTGGTGTTTCTTCGTTTGGGACGCCAGTTAACGCCGTTTGTCGGCAAGGAGCAAGTTATGAACTACAAGCAAATAGCTACTCATGCAGCCTATGCAGCTATTGCTGGTCTTGCTAAAATGGCCTTAACAGGCTCGGCAGATCCAGTGAGTATTACGGCTACATTTGTGCTAGGCGTAGTAGCAATTATCTTTGATATCATTGACCACAGGAGTGGAAAATGAACGATTATGAGGATTTCGCATCCAAAGTCGTCGGTAACGGCATACTGATTATCATGTTCATGGCCATTTTCTTTGGCAACACACAGGATATTGGCTATGCCGCTATGGTCGATGTTTTTATATTACTCGGGTGGCTGCTTTATATGTACATGAAGCACCCGGATCATTTCAAATCAAAAAAGTAAACCCGATGGAGCCCGCTAAAACGGGTTCCATTCTTACACTACATGCTTTGGATATGCTGGAGCAATATCATGAACATACCGGAAGGTCTAATGGTCGGCGGTGCTGCCATCATCGTTATCGCATCCATAATGGTCGGTATCGTTGCATATATAGTCAAGAGAGAAATCCGACAGCATGAAACGAATGGAATCTCCAAAGATAAACCAGACACACAAAACCAACCAAAACACTCCATAGTCATTTGTATTTTTACGGAACGCTAAGGTCATTCTAATGACTGATCTGGGCACATTCCTGGGCAACTGCATTCTTATCGTGACGGGTGTCGCCATCTTTTGCGGTAATACAGCCGACTTAGGTTATGCCGCTATTTTTGATATTATCGTCATGCTAGGCGCTTTCGCTTACGAACTGATGACCAACAAAGCATATCGCCACAGAATTAAAAACTGTTTCAAAAAATAAATTCACAGCCGATCCTTCCAGGGTACATATTCCAACCTATCCAATACTCGGCTAACCTTTCAGCCTTTTGACGTAGGCTGCACCATGGCTGCATCCAATCCAGCCATCACTAATCAGCACTTTTATCCGCTTTACCGCCCATAACGTCCCGTTTTAAGCATAAGCCCTTTCCAAAAACACCAGACGCAAGTCTTTATCAAGGTCCGCATCTTGATAAACACTTTCTTTGGCTTTTTACCACGGAACGAGGCCGTTTCCCTCGAATTCAAAGGAGCCTAATCATGTTGATTTACGCCTTAATACTCTTGTGCGTATTTGTCGCCCTGGTCACCATCGGCCACATTGCGCTACAGAAAACTTCGAATACACAAAACGCAGCGGCAGTCCCAAAACCTGCCCAAACGCCAACGGCTCCGGCGGCTACGGTACCACACACGGTCACCACAGCTGCCTATGCGCCAACCCAACCAACCCAACCAACCCAACGTTCAGCGGCTTCGAAACCCGCACCACGGCGCCGCTCTGCACCACGGAGCCCCAACAAGGCTCATCAAAAAGCACCGCGAAATGCCTCAACCAGCACCGTCTATCCAACGGAACCTCCCGCAAATATCCTGTCAGATGTTGATTTTCTACAACCCGCAGACGATGACTTCCAGGTGCTGGATGACAGTTGCCTGAACTTCGATGTGCCCGACCACATGAATATCAATCATGACAGCATGGATGAACCCAATTTCAATGTGGACGGTAGCGGCAATGATGAGGACATCTGATCGCATCATCCGCAGTGCGCATTTCATCGCCATGTTGATGGCTCTGCTTTTGCTCGGAACCGGTTTTTATTTGTTAGCCAAAACCGGTTTTTTTATCATCGACAGTATATGGCAGGCATCCTTACTGGATGTCATGACGGAAGGCACGATTGTCCGCGTTCTTGACACGATAATTATTCTCGAAATGGTCTTTGTGGTGCTTAATCTGGACCACAAGCAACACATCAATGTGGGCATGGCCCTGGATGTTGCCGCGACCATTACCATTCGGGAGTTAGTGTTGGCTATTTATTCCCAGCACCACACTGATGTCATCCTCATCATTCTACTGGCTATTACCGTTCTGGTGTCATTGCGTGTGTTGTACAGTTTCAGCAAAAGGAGGCTACCCCATGAGTAAGATGCACCTAGTCTGGTCTCCCGTGAATGCCGCCTGGATCAGTTTCTTCGGAGACAGTCCGTGTTCCATACGGGGGGAGAATTTTTTTAGTACCATTCAACAAGCGCGTGCAGCCATCAAAGCGGCCGACCTACGTCTTTATTCTGTAGCGCCGGGCACCTATTTGATAGCCAGCATGGAAGGAGGTTCAAATGCGCGTCAATCTTGAGGATAAACGTATCATCAATGGGCGTGCGGACGTCAATCAACTGGTCCCTTTCAAGTATCAGTGGGCTTGGGACAAGTATCTCGCCGCCTGTGCCAATCACTGGATGCCCCAGGAAATCCAGATGTCCCGTGATATCGCTCTCTGGAAAGATCCCAAGGGCCTCACGGACGATGAACGCCGCATTATCAAGCGTAATCTCGGATTTTTTGTGACGGCAGACAGTCTCGCCGCCAACAACATTGTCCTGGGCACCTATCGGCACATTACTGCGCCGGAATGCCGCCAGTTCATGTTGCGACAGGCTTTTGACGAAAGTATTCATACTTTCGCCTATCAATACATCGTGGAAAGTCTGGGCCTGGATGAGGGCGAGATTTTTAATATGTATCACGAGGTCCCATCGGTACGGGATAAGGATACCTTTCTCATGCCCTTCATTGATGTGCTCGCGGACCCACATTTCAAAACGGGGACTTTCGAAAACGACCAGACCATCTTGCGTTCCATCATCGTTTTTGCGGCCATCATGGAAGGTCTTTTCTTCTATGTAGGGTTCAGCCAAATTCTGGCGATGGGCCGGCAAAACAAAATGATGGGTGCTGCAGAACAGTATCAATACATTCTGCGGGATGAATCCATGCATTGTAATTTTGGCATTGACCTGGCCAATCAGTTAAAGGCCGAAAATCCACACCTATGGACGGAAGCCTTTCAGCAGGAAATTATTGGTCTGATTCGTCGCGGGGTGGAACTGGAATCGGCATATGCCGATGACACGATGCCGCGCGGCGTGCTTGGCCTGAATGCCCACGTATTCAAGGAATACGTCCAGTTCATTGGCAATCGGCGCCTGGCACAACTGGGTTTGCCTCAGCAATATCCCGGTATACAAAACCCTTTCCCGTGGATGAGTGAAATGATGGACCTGAAAAAGGAAAAGAATTTCTTTGAAACTCGGGTAACGGAATACCAGACCGGGGGATCTTTGAGCTGGGATTAATCTCCACATGCAGGGTACTGATTTTGGTACTCTGCTCGTACAGCAGGAGCTTTTATGGATGACAATTACCCTTTACAAAGCCGATTTATGTTAATCCTAAAACAACAGGATGACACAATGGATAGGGTGCTTGCGCACCATATCACGGAACAGCATGCTGCAAGCATTCTGAGTTCAAGTCTGGCATCGGTAGAAACAGAAGACGACAACATCCAGTATTTGGACGACGACGGTCGTTTTTATCCGGTAACGCTTGATATGCCACAAACATCGAGCCTGGAAGGGCCAGCGGTGGCCAATATGATAGCGAACAACCAAGTTGTTGGCTCTGTCATTTGCAGCGATTAGTTATAAATCTCACACATTCTCCCATGCGGGTGTATTCCCGTATGGGGAGACACATTCCAGTCGCATGGGTTTCTCTTCTCGCATTGTCTGGACAATGCACCAGGAGGCTAACATGGACTGGAAATATGCAGCACGTCGCCTTTCGAATGATTTAGTTCGCGTTGCCAATGGTTCCGCTGCTGTAATTTTTGCTGCTGGCTGGTTTTCCAATACCAAGGAATCAGCCGTTTTTGCAGCCGCCGCATGGATTCTCATCCGTACTTGCGCCTACTTCCTGGATGCCTGGACAGGCCAAGCTCCCTAAAATAAATCGTGTGCCCCATATGCTATAATGAGGTCAACATGTTTTATAAAAGGGAATTGCAAAATATGGATACATTTAATGCGCTGCTCTATGCTACATTCATTCTTTGCGGATGGTCAGTCTGTATGACTATTTTTGTCATATACATGGGTGAACGCGAAGAAAGGCAAAAGAGGAAATCACAGAACGGAGCTAAGTAACATGGCTCTTTCATTCATTATCCGGCGGCGAAAGCTGCTTTTATAAATAAGCACACATTCTTTTAGGATTGTGTGCTTTTCTTTGTGAGTGAAACAAAGAAAAGCACATTAACCTTTCTGGTACCCCGTACCCCGGCGCTCACGGTTATCGGGCCATTCAAACTGCAGAAATTTCTCTGCACTCTTACCCTTGCGGGATTAGGCCCGCCTGGGCCACCCGCTCCTTATAAGGAGCCTTGTCATGTTGCACACGCAATCTTTCCAACGTACCACCCCGATTCATTTTGTCGAAATGGATACGGAGGTCCCTCAAGAAATCAGCATGGATGCTGGCTTCATTCACACCGTCATTTTTTCCAGTGAGGCTTTTGCGCTGATTCGCTGGCGTCCTGGGGAAGACTCCAAAA
>NZ_JBYCKP010000544.1:0-1352 GCF_057473445.1 Acidithiobacillus sp. TH-A36
CAACCGTGGTAATACTCCACTCCCCAGCATTTTGGAATTCAGGAAAACGCAGACGGGGTTGTGTTTCTCCTTCGCGGGGGAAAAGCTGCTGCATCAGTCCTTTTTTATGGGCCTTGAGACTATCGAGCTTTTGCGTCTCCAGCGTGATCAGGTCGTCGAGGGAGGAAAGGCAATCGGCGATTTTTTGTTGTTCTGCGTCGTCGTCAGGATAGTCTAGAGTGTAATCAATAATATCGCCGGAACTTAAGTTGCCTTGCGCGCCACCAGCAGCTTTTAATTGCATCGAATTCCGAAAATCCTCCCGTTGCAATGAGTGATAGAAGAACTTTGGGTGTATATCTACGGGCACCAATTTTCCAACACGCTGATTCTGCAAGAGTGAACCACAAGCTACTCGGCAGACCCTGCCAACGTTGCCAGTCATCGAGATTAGGATATCGCCGATGCAGAGTTTCTGATGCTTCTGCATGTCGGCAGGTGGTTGAGTGATCCTCTTTGCTGCATCCAGTGTCATTGAACCATGTTGGACATTTGCTATCGTGACGATTTGAAATGACCCTGAATCAACATAGTCAGAACTTTTGAACGCATAGCCGTTTTTCAGCCTTGCAACAGCTCCGAGGGTCGTTTGTACCCACTCTCCCGTCCCCCGAAACTCCGGAAACCGCAACCTGGGCACCCGACCACTATTTGTTGTTCCGCTCATCCGTTATGTTTTCCCTGTTCTTCCTGCCGTAGCGGGTGATCCACGCTTAATTTATCGATCTGCAAAAACGTTGTTTCCACTCGCGTGATAGCCGCGTGCTTTGATGGATTATTGTTCATAAGCCTCCAGCCCCGAAATCTCCCGCCCCTGAGCCTGCTTATGCAGCAAGGGAATCAAATCCTGCATGAGGGCGGTTTCCTTCTGGGTGCGGGCTTTCCAACCCAACTGCAGCGATGCCAGTAATTCACTCAGTTGTTCTCCATCGAATATCATCCGGTTCAGAGTCTGCGCCATGAAGTCCTGGAGTGCTCGGACATCCAGTCCATGCGTCTGGGCGATCTCTTGTATGCGCTGCTGTTGATTCTGCCTCTTGAAATGTTCAAATCCTTCGCGAATCGCCGATTCATCCAATCCCTTACCCGCTTTCAGGGTATCGATATAGGCAGTAATCTCTTCCCGATCATCCAAAAACTGGGCATCGGACTGAATCAATCCCACCAGTGCTTCCCGATTCATGGTTTGTTTGCCCGGTGTAGGGTTCGTGTAACGACTGATCAGGGTCATGATGTAGTCGTAATCAATTACGGCCGAGGCAAAAAGGACAAACTCAAAATCCAGTTGCTCGACTTCCGGACTGGTCTGTTCG
>NZ_JBYCKP010000545.1:0-1810 GCF_057473445.1 Acidithiobacillus sp. TH-A36
GGGAAGACATATCCCGCTTTTACCGGTCTCTGAACCTCAAAAAAGGCATTCTGCTGGAAGTGATGGAGGCAGACCGGGATGCCATCACCCGACTGCGCAGCCGGCTGGAAAAACTGGCGGAACTGGTCAATGGCGGTATGCCGGAGATTACCAGAGGGCTGTTCTGATATGAGCGTTCTTTCCGGAGCAACCAGGTATCCCAGCCGACGGTGGATACCAGCGGATCGAAAAAACATCGGCAGCACATCACAGGCTTCACTCCACCTGGAGATGCGTCGTATGCCGCACGAGACGCGGCCATTTTTCGTACTTTGGAGGATAGCCATATGGCTCAGACCTTTGACTTACAAACCGCTGCAGGATGCGTTGAATCCCCGGCTGGTAAAGCATTTTTGCAGTGGTCAGTCCACTTTGTTTTAAGGGACAAAGAATGGCTGCTCAGATAACGCCAAGAAAACGCACGCTGGATTTGCAGGAGGCGGCGGATTTTTTGAAGATCAGCAAGGAAGCCTTGCGGCGTAAGGTCTGCAAGGGATTGATACGGGGAGCCAAGCCGGGCAAGTGTTGGGCATTTCTGGAGGATGATCTTGTTGATTATTTCCAGTCGCTCTATCCTGAAAACCGGAAAGTGGCGTCCCTCCCGGAAAAAGCAGAGGTTCCTGAATGCTCTACAAACGCGGCAAAACGTGGTGGATTGACTTTACTGCGCCCAACGGCCAGCGAATACGAAGATCATCTGGCACGCAAATCAAAGCTCAGGCGCAGGAACTTCATGACACTCTCAAAACACAAGCATGGCGACAGGCTCAACTAGGCGAAAGACCACAATACACATGGGATGATGCAGGCCTTCGTTGGTTAAAAGAAAAAGAACACAAGGCCAGTTTTACGGATGATGTTCAGCGTCTTGTTTGGTTGCAACCCTATTTTCGAGGGATGTTGCTCAGTGAAATCAAAAAAACGTTTGTCATGCAGGTTGTCGATGAAAAGCGAAAAGAGTCCAGTCCGGCAACCGCCAATCGGTATCTGGCCCTTATTCGGGCCATTCTTCGTCAATGTGTTGAATGGGAGTGGCTGGATGCAGCACCGATGCTCAAGGCTTATCCTGAACCGAAGCGCCGGATAAGATGGCTGACACAGGAAGAAGCCCAGAGATTATTGCAGGAATTACCAGAACATTTGCGGGATATGGCTGAATTTTCATTGGCTACGGGATTGAGGCAGGCCAATGTCAAGGCACTGGAATGGAACCAGATAGACATGATCCGTGAAGTAGCCTGGATTCATCCGGACCAAGCCAAGGCGCGCAAAGCGATTGGTGTTAATCTGACGGCTACTGCCATGGCAGTATTGCACAGACGCATGAATCAACATCCGCAATATGTTTTCACGTATCAGGGGCACCCTGTCATTCAGGTTTCTGGAAAGGCGTGGTGGAATGCGCTGAAGCGTGCGGAAATTGAGAATTTCCGTTGGCATGATTTACGGCATACCTGGGCGAGCTGGCATGTTCAGGCGGGTACACCCTTATTCAAGCTCCAGGAAATGGGGGGATGGGAAAGTATGGACATGGTACTGAAATATGCGCATCTTGCGCCAGAGCATCTGGTTACCGAATCTCAGAACATCGAAAAGATGCTTTCCGGCATTGGTACATTTGCGTCACAAAGAGAAAAACAATGCTCGTGATATTACATGCAACTCTATGTTTTTATTGGTCGGGGCGAGAGGATTTGAACCTCCGACCACCTGAACCCCATTCAGGTGCGCTACCAGGCTGCGCTACGCCCCGCAAGAGCCGCTACTCTAA
>NZ_JBYCKP010000546.1:0-4045 GCF_057473445.1 Acidithiobacillus sp. TH-A36
CGTGCTATTGATATTGATCTGGGGTTTGCTATGGGCCCGCTTCAAACCCCAGAAATTGCAGCAACTGCTTGAACTGGTTGATGAATAAAACTATTTAATTGCGGCGACTTTTTCCCGATTAGCCGCCGTATCCGGTAACTTATGCATCTCCAAAAAGATGTTGCCGGCATGTAATCCATACCAGGTTACGTCGGTGTGATCCATGACCGTATCGGGGGTGATCATATACATCCAGTCATTGGCGTGCAGATTGTAAAAGCTTTTACCAACCGGCTGACGCACATCGTAGGACCAGTGCAGGGCAAATCCGAAGGCATCACCCGAAGCCTTTTTCACATCACCGGCCGAACCTTCAGCACTGCCAACAAAGTGATGTGCACTGGTTTCAGTAAGATGCCAGACCCGCTGTTGATAGGTCTTTTTACCGGCAGCATCAAAATAGGTGAAGTTTTCCACCAGAGTTCCCTTGTTCTCCTGCCAGGTGCCCATCATGCGCACCACAAAGCGATTGACGACCTTACCTGAGCGATTTTCAAAAACACCCTGGGCCATCAAGGGGCCATTAAAAAACGTCTTCAAATCAAATTTAGGATGGCTTTGTGCGTATTCCTGCGGCTGAGTGGCACAACCAGCCAGCGCCATCACCAAAGACAAACCCAAAACTTTATGTACTGTATTCATGATGCCCTCCCAGATATGGAACCAGAAAAACGTAACTCCCGACCTTCTACCGACCAGTAGCCCATCAAAATAATGGCGATAATTTTGGTCAGCGCCGGAATCACGGCATAACAAAAAGACAAAGCCCAAAGATCTTTCCCTGAGGAATAACCGAGAGCCTGCAAAAGTGGCAATATCAAACCGGCGCCCAAGGCCGTAGCGGCTTTACCCACCCAATTCAACAACCCGAAATAATTTCCCGGTCGACTGCGACTGTCCTGATCACTGTGGTCTGCCAGAAGACTGGGCGGCAGGGCCTGATCTGCCCCGAGGGTCAAACCGGTAAACACGCAAATCAGCGCATAGGCCCAGAGATCACCGTTGCGTAGAAAAAAGGCGCAGAAAAATGCCAGTGTGGCAATGAACATGGAAAGGCGCCAGGCCAGACTTTTACTGAAATGACTGGATAACCACAGCCATAAAGGCATTCCCAATGCGCCCGATAGAAAGTAGGCCAGTAAAAATAAGGGGGCCAATTGATGCGCACCAAGAATTTCATCCACAAAAAAGAAAAACAGGGTTCCAGCTACTGCATTGGCAGACTGCGACAAGGTATAAATAATCAGCAAGTGCCGTAATGACTTACGTCGCAACGCGGAAAAAAATGTCCACCACGGCGTTTTCTCGCCGACCACCGGGCGCTGCATACTGCGCCTTTGCAAAGGCATTACGGCCAGAATGAGCAACACCGCAAATATACCCGCAAAAATTTCCAGACCATAATGACGCCCAAAATGCTTCATCAACAAGTCGGGTAATGCGGCTGCAAGTAACACCCCGATTAATGCACCGGCCTCACGGCTGGTCGTCAGCCAGGTCCGGCCATTGTAGTCATGAGAGAGTTCTGCGCCCAAGGCCTGATAATTGACACTACTGATACTAAAAAATACATAAAAAATAATGAGAGACAAGCTCAGACTCAACCAGATCATGCTTGCCAGCGGATTGAACAGCAGATAAAAACCCAGAATCATTCCGGGAATACCCAGAAGAATCAGCAGACGCCGCCCCCGGTGCTGTTCTGCCCAGCGATCACTCCAAAGCCCGATCAAGGGATCCTGCACGGCATCCAGCAAGCGGACTGCCAACAAAATCACCCCCAGAAAACTCAGGGACATCCCGAAATCCGTGGCATATAAATGGGGAATTAACAGATATACAGGCAAGGCACCAAATGCCAGAGGCATTCCCAGCGGAGCGTAAAGCAGGAGCATTTTCAGGGAGGGCCTGTCCTGCTTATTCATGCAGGTCCAAAAGCTTGTTGCGCAAACCCGGTACCTGGGTATGGGGACTCAACCAGATGGCAAAAAATTCCGGACAGAATTGCGGGTCATCAATTTTGCTATGAAGCACACCATTATAATAAAAAGCCGTGTATTTCCCGGGCATACACAAGCCGACAATCTGATCACCGGGTTTCACATCCGGGAATGCATGCTGGAGGTCAGTCCGATATTTTGCCAACTGGGCGGCATCCAGATCATCCAGTCGCCGCATTTCCTTGAGCGAAGTCTTGACCAGCTCGTGACTGCTGAAACTGCGCTCATAGTCAATGCCCAAGGCAAAAGTCCGGGTGGGTGTGTACTGATCGCCGCTGATCCACAACGCAGCGTTATAAACACTGAAAAACAGCCAGTTCAGATGCCCCGCACCCAGCAAATGCAAATCTGGGGCCGCCGTTTTTACCGCTGCCGGCAATGGCACCTTGGGTGCTGCGGACCAGGCGAACGGGCTCATTAAAAACAAACAGAAAATAGTCAGTAACTTAGCCATGCGTCAGGGTCACCTGGGTCAGATCAATTTCTCCTTCCGCAAAACCGGCTTCACAATAAACCAGATAAAAGCGCCACATTTTGCAGAACACCGAGTCATAACCGAGGCTTTTAACGGCTTCTTCCTGAATATCAAATCGCTGACGCCAAATGCGCAAAGTCCTGGCGTAGTCCTGACCAAAATCTTTGCGTTCGAGCAATTGCAAACCGGCGGTGGATATTTCTTCCTGCAGCCGGGCCGGAGAAGGGAGCATCCCGCCTGGAAACACATAATGGCGGATAAAATCAGAACTTTTCTGATAGGCCGAAAAACGCGCATCGGCGATGGTAATACTCTGGATCAGCGCCCGTCCGCCTCTGCGCAGCAGCTGATGAATTTGCTGAAAATAGCTGGACCACCATTCAGCGCCCACCGCTTCGAGCATTTCGATGGAGACAATTCCATCATAATGTCCCTGTAAATCCCGATAATCCATCAGGGAAAATTCCGTTAAATGACTGAGTCCCTGCTTTTCGAGACGCTCTTTCGCATAAGCCAACTGCTCTTTTGACAGAGTAATGCCATGCACAAAAAAACCACGGCGCGCTGCATATTCGGCAAATCCACCCCACCCACAGCCTATTTCCAAAAGTCTTGATCCAGGGGCCAAGTTCAGGGCACTGAGCGCCCGTGCATATTTTCTTTCCTGGGCGTCAGTCAGCGTCAGGGAATCGTCACCATCATATAAGGCACTGGAATACGTCATACTCGAATCCAGCCAGAGCTGGTAAAATTCATTACCCAGATCGTAATGAAAAGAAATATTCTTGCGGCTACCGCGCCGGGTATTGGCGCGCAACAGTCGGTTCAGCAGGGTGAATATCAAGCGCCGGAACCATGAACCCTCGATATATTTTTCGACCATGCCACGATTGGCAATAGCCAGACGCAGCAATGCCACCGGATCACTGCTCTCCCACAAGCCTTCCATGTAACCGCGCCCGAAAGCAATATCACCGTCCCGCGCCAGCAGCGACAAAATCCGCCAGTCATTCACCACCCACTCGGCGTGAATACCCGATTCTGCCCCCTGAAACTGCAAAATATCCCCTTCCGGGGTTTTCAGCGTCAATTGTCCGCAATGCATGCCTTCCAGCATCTGCAGCAAGCTTTGTGCAGAGCGGGGAAGTCCTGGCATAGGAATTCGTTGGTTACCAAGCGCTGTACTCATAAACTGATCTCCTGCTGGGGGGGCTCCGGTTTTTTATGAAAAGGAATGTGCGCACGCCATAGTCGGATGGCCTGCCAATGAATAAAAAGAACGACTGAGAAGGTCATGAAAGGCTGCTGCAAAACGGCCCGCCAGACGCTGGAAATATTCAGATTACGGCGCTGTCCCGCAATTTGGGTGATGAGACAGGGCGCGCCAGCCGCATCCAGATAATGAATATCTGCCTGAAATCCTTGATCTTCAATATGAAAGCGAAAGCGATACTGCCCTTCTACCGGTAAAAACGGGGATACATGAAAAGCCTTGCTGGCAACCAGCCAGTCACCCTTGCTGATAGCGCGC
>NZ_JBYCKP010000547.1:0-1901 GCF_057473445.1 Acidithiobacillus sp. TH-A36
CCCCGCTTCTCGCGGCGGCAGACAGGCCAGTCGCAACCCAAGGTTTCAGCGCCGCTTCCGGCAGCTATTCCGGAAAAAGCAAAACCCGCTGTTGAGAAAACCCCCAGCTTTTTTGCAGCGAAAAAACCGCGTCCAATGAGTGCTTCATCAGCACCTAAAAATACCCGGCAGATGCCGCTACCGGCACCGGTCGGCCCGCCTCGGGCTGATGGTCTTCCCGATCTGGCGCTGTTGGATCCGGCAGATCCTATGGATCCCACGGGACAACTGGATCCAGAAACACTCGCCCAGCAGTCACGCATGCTGGAAGAGAAAATGGCGGATTTTGGTGTCCAGGCCTCGGTAGTCGCTGCCAATCCCGGCCCCGTAATTACCCGCTTTGAAATTGAGCCCGCTCCCGGTGTCAAGGTGAGTCAGGTGGCCGGGCTCAGCAAGGATCTCTCGCGGGTGTTGGCAGCCCGGGTACGCGTAGTGGAAGCAATTCCGGGCAAGGCGACCATGGGCATTGAGGTGCCCAACCCTAAGCGACGCACCGTAAGACTTTCTGAAATTCTCTCCAGCTCCGGTTTTAGCCACAGTAAAAGTTTCCTGACTTTGGCCTTGGGCCAGGATATTGGTGGCCAGCCTGTTTCGGCTGACCTCGCCAAAATGCCGCATCTTTTGGTAGCAGGCACTACCGGCGCGGGGAAATCGGTGGGTGTCAACGCCATGATTCTCAGCATCCTCTTCAAAGCGACTGCTGAAGAGGTACGCCTTATCATGGTTGATCCCAAAATGCTGGAATTGTCCATTTACGAGGGTATTCCCCATCTTTTGGCGCCGGTGGTCACCGATATGAAAGAGGCGGCCAATGCGCTGCGCTGGTGTGTGGCCGAAATGGAAAGACGTTACAAGCTGATGGCTTTTGTCGGGGTGCGCAATCTGGCCGGATATAATCAAAAAGTCCAGGAGGCCCTGAGTGCAGGACATCCTCTGCCGGGTCCCGATAAGGATCTGGATGGCGAACCCATCAGCTTGAGCAAGTTGCCGGCTATTGTAGTGATTATCGATGAATTTGCAGATTTGATGATGGTGGTCGGCAAGCAGGTGGAAACGCTGATTACCCGGCTCGCCCAAAAAGCCAGAGCGGCAGGATTGCATCTGATTATGGCTACCCAGCGTCCTTCTGTAGATGTAATCACCGGCCTGATCAAGGCCAATGTCCCAACCCGTATTGCCTTTCAGGTTTCTTCCCGCATTGACTCACGCACCATTCTCGATCAGATGGGTGCAGAAACCCTGCTGGGCCAGGGGGATATGCTGTATCTGCCGCCAGGTTCCGGCTATCCCCAGCGCGTGCACGGCGCCTTTGTGAGTGATGACGAAGTCCATCGCGTAGTGGAATCCTTACGCCAGTTGGGCGCACCCCAATATGACGAGCGCATCTTACAGGGTGGTGAAAGTTTAGATGGTGAGGATATGGATGGTGGCGGAGCTGAAGATGCTGATCCCCTTTACGATCAGGCGGTGGCTATTGTCACCACCAGTCGCAAGGCCAGCATTTCTTACGTGCAGCGCCAACTGAAGGTAGGCTATAATCGCGCCGCACGCATGATCGAAGAAATGGAAAGAGTGGGTGTTGTTGGCCCTTTGCAAAGTAACGGGAGCAGAGAAATTTATGCAGCAGCACCACCCAGTCGTGATTGAATTAAAGCGGCGTAGTGTTTCACGCTATTTGCAAATACTGGGCGCGGCCTGCTTGCTGGGCTGGAGTGCCTGGGCGAATGCCGCCTCCGGTCTGGATATGTTGCATCATTTTTTTCAGAGTACGCACACCATTACCGCGCAATTCAGCCAGGAAGTGGCTAACCATAATGGTCAGATTGTCAAAAAAGCCGGCGGTACCTTGTGGATTTCCCGGC
>NZ_JBYCKP010000548.1:0-1365 GCF_057473445.1 Acidithiobacillus sp. TH-A36
TCCATTTCCGATCATTTTTTGTAAAGATCGCGCTTTCATATTGGATTCCAATTCCATTTTTCAGACCCCGCCCGCCGTTACACACCAGAACAGACGGTTTCCAGTTTAGGACTCTGCAACGGGCGCGAAAAGTGGGATGCAAAACCGTCCCATCCGCCAGCAGAGTATGAAGCAGCATCATGACGGTGGTGGCTGCCATGAGGTTGGTCATCCATAGAACGTTTGTTTGGGTTACCAGCGTAATCAGCTAAGGCACTGGCAGATCACTCTACGCTACTCGCAATCTTTGCACCAGAACCACTTCGGAATTATTTATATGAAAAAAGGTACCATTCATATCCGTTCCAAATTGAATTAATGAATAAATTGTTTTTCAAAAATACGCTTGCATAATAAATCGGCACATACGTCGTATTTACACTGCTATACGGGTCTTTTGCGACCAATTTGGGAGATCTTAATAAACCATCTACATCTGATCCAATGGAAAACTGCATTTGTCCTAAGGGAATAGATCCCGAAATTGAAGTACCATTCAAATGAACTTTATGTTTATTGGGCATATACGAAATGTCCAGATTATCCCCATTATCCCACTTTGATTGAACCCCAACTGAATTTAAAACCTCTTGCAAATAGAAAACAGGAACCCAGCTTGTTGCCTTTCCCGACCAAGGGTCATCGGAAACAATGTGCACTGGATCTATCGTTAAATATCCAGCCATTGTGATTTTTGTTTTTTCATAATGAATGATTGGGGCTTGGGTCCCGACTGCCGGCGCTGTGTGACTACCTGTTGTGGCCAGATTCCCAAGAGCAGGTGTCGTGTTAGAATTGGAAGCAGCATAGACAGTCATTGGCGATAAGGCTTGCGTAGCAACAATTCCAATCACAATCATTCCAAATAGGGACAGCTTTCTGTTCACTTGAGAATCATCCTTTCGACATATATTTACCCTTTGCGCCGTGTACTCTTTGCTTTCTTGCCACACCACTTACCCCGTATAGTAGTCCACTCGAACTACGACGGACGTTGCACTGGGAACACGGGACGCCGGTCGGCTTTTTCACCGATGCGGATCACTTGGTCTTGCGCAAACATTCCACCGACTGTCTCTTTTGCGAAGAGGGCGACGTCGAAGAAAGCACGTGGCGCTATCACGGTGCTTACGTCTGTCCGAGGTGTCGCGAAGCTCTGCGAACCTTGGCGCAAGCGGACCCGTTGTCGCCACTGGAACCTGTGGAGGGCTAAGACTTGGATCGTCCAAAGGACGCGGTGAGTGCGAACATCTGATGTGAAGCCGGATGTGCGGATGCTACCCCACGCCTACGACGAATTATGCAATAATGAGCATAACTATAAGC
>NZ_JBYCKP010000549.1:0-2963 GCF_057473445.1 Acidithiobacillus sp. TH-A36
GTACCATGTGCAACCCAAGTCGCTCATCCAATGGAACCACCTGGCCTCTGCCAGCGACATTCAGCCGGGCTCACGTCTCACTATCTATACACGCTAAGCAGCACACAGGAGGTTTTATGGGTTTCATGACAGGCAAAAAGGCGCTCATCGTTGGCGTAGCCAATGATCGTTCCATTTGTTGGGGAATCGCGCAGGCCATGCATCGTCAGGGAGCCGAAGTGCTGTTGACCTATCAGGGCGAGCGCACCAAAAGTCGGGTGGAAGAACTGGCCGGGCAAATCGGCGCGCCGGAACCCCTGGAACTGGATCTGATGGATGAACAGCAATTGCAGGCGGCCATGGAGCGCGTCCAGTCACTATGGGGTGGCGTCGACGTTGGTATCCACGGCGCGGCTTTTGCGCCCAAGGAAGAACTCAGTGGCAGTTATCTGGATGCCACCACCCGCGAAGGCTTCCGTATTGCCCACGAAGTTTCTTCCTACAGCTTCACCGCCATGGCCAAAGCCATGCATCCTTTGATGCAGGGACGCCAAGGCGCTTTACTGGCGCTCAGCTATCTCGGCGCCGAACGGGCCATGGCCAACTACAATGTCATGGGCCTGGCCAAGGCCAGCCTCGAAGCCAGCATTCGTTACCTGGCTTATTCCCTGGGCAGTGATGGCATTCGTGTCAACGCTATTTCCGCAGGTCCCATTCGCACTTTGGCAGCCAGCGGAATCAGTGAATTCCGTAAAATCCTCGACCACTATGCGGAGCATGCTCCCCTCCACCGCAATGTCACCCAGGAAGAAGTGGGCAACACGGCGGCCTTCCTCTGCTCCGACCTTGCCTCAGGCATCACCGGCGAAATTACTTACGTCGATGCCGGCTTCAATACCGTCGGCTTTTAACTCGAAGGCAATCAACCACCACGGGGCATGGCCTTGCCGACCTCCGCCAACATTTCCTCAAAACTTTTGGCGAAGGCGGCCAGCCCTTCCTGCTGTAATTGCTCAGCCACACTGTCCATATGAATACCCAGCGACTCCAGTCCGGCCATGACTGTCTGTGCCGCGTCCAGATCCCCGCTCACCCGATTCGCGATATGGCCATGATCACGCAGCTTGTTCAGGGTTTCATCCGGCAAGGTATTGATCGTTTCCGGCCCCATCAACGGTTCGACATAGAGTAAGTCTGAGTATTCCGGGTTTTTCGTGCTGGTACTGGCCCAAAGCAGATACTGCGGACGCCCACCGGCCTTGGCCAACGCCGCGAAGCCGTCCCCATGGAAGGTCTCCTGATAGACCTTGTAAGCAACCTTGGCCATGGCCACTGCGGCCTTGCCGCGCAAAGCCAGAGCCTCTGCTGTCGCCATTTTTTCGAGCTGCTGATCAACGAGGGTGTCTACCCGTGACAGGAAAAGGCTGGCAACTGCCTTGACCCGGCGGGGGTCGCCGCCTTGTTTTACCCAATGCGCCAAGCCCTGTTGATAAGCCGCAAAAACCTGGTGGACATGTTCCAATCCGAACATGAGGGTGACGTTGACTGAAATACCCTCGCCTACCAGCGTGGACAGTGCCGCAATACCCTGGGGCGTTGCGGGAACCTTGATCAATAAATTGTCACGCTGCACCAATCCCCGCAGACGGCGGGCTTCAGCAACCGTAGCTGCTTCATCATGCGCCAAACGCGGAGATTCCTCCCAGCTCACCCAACCATCATCGCCAGCACTTTCCTGATGCACCGGCTGCAAAAGATCGCAGGCCATCTGCAAATCCTGCAAAACGAGCTGTTCATAAAGTCGCTCGGCAGATTCTGCAGCTTGCCGCAAATCATCCTGATAGTAGGGACTGGAATGAATGGCTTTCTGGAAAATACTGGGATTGGAGGTAACCCCACTGATACCATCTGCGCTGATATATTTTCGGAGAATATCATCGTGAATCAGTGTTCTCGACAAATTATCCAGCCAGATGCTTTGACCCACCTCTTTGTGCAACGCCCGTAAATCTGTTGTCATCCTTCCATCTCCCCGGAAATCACTGCAGAAACCCGTTTGGCTATTCCAGACTGTTCACACGATCCTCTTCATGCAGTTCATTGTAGTTCAAGCCCGGAGAAGATGCTGAGACCATGCACGATTCCCCTATTGCGGCACGGACCGAAGCGGTCTAGTATTCATACCCAGCCCTCTCATTTAAGGACGGCCATATCATGAAAATCATCAAGAACATGAACAGTACCGAGCGTTGGCTGCGCCTTTACTTCGGCGCCATCATTTTTCTCATCTATTTCGTCAACCCCTTTCCCTATCGGGAATGGACTTTTTCGGGGCTTCTCCTCATTGCAACGGGGGTTTTCGGCTATTGCCCGGTGTACTCCTTCCTCAAAAAGACCCGGAAACCGGAAAACCTGTCACAGTAAGCAAGCAGATCTCATAAAAAAGCACCCTGTTGAGGGCTTCTCGCCCCATCCTGTACGAACGCGTCCCAAGGCTTTATGATTTGCCCTTAATTTTTCATAAAATCACTGACAATGGCACTCATCGTACAAAAATTTGGTGGAACATCTGTGGGCAACCCCGAGCGCATTCGCGCGGTTGCCGAAAAAGTCATGGCTACCCATCGGGCCGGGCATCAGGTTGTGGTCGTGGTATCGGCCATGTCTGGCGAGACCGATCGCCTTTTGCAACTGGCGCGAGCCATGGCAGCTCACCCTGCCGAGCGTGAACTGGATACCCTGCTGAGCACCGGAGAACAGGTGACTATTGCCCTGTTGTGCATGGCTTTAGAAGAGATGGGACAAGCGGCCCAGTCTTTTACCGGCACCCAGGTAGCCATTACCACGGATTCTGCCCATACCAAGGCGCGCATTGAACATATTGATGATCATAAAATTCGTTCAGCCCTCGAATCCGGGAAGATCGTAGTGGTTGCCGGTTTCCAGGGCGTCGACCTGCATGGCAATATTACTACTTTGGGACG
>NZ_JBYCKP010000550.1:0-1405 GCF_057473445.1 Acidithiobacillus sp. TH-A36
CTCAAGGCTTCATAATCGGTGGCGGCGTCCCGGTAATATGTGCCGCGAGAGAGCATGAAGTAGATGATGCGCAGCATTTTGTGGGCCAAGGCGATAATGGATCGTTTATGGCCTCGGCGCACGACCAGGTTCTGGAATTTGGTGCGCAGGGCGCATTGGGTGCGACTGGCGGCATGGGCGCATTCGCACAAGACGCGGCGCACGTAAGGATTCCCTTTCCGGGTGCGACCACTTTTGCGCTTACCGGCCGATTCGTTGTTGCCCGGGCACAGACCGGCCCACGACGCCAGGCGATCGGCACTCCCGAAGGCCTTCATATCGTCCCCGATTTCCACCAGCAATAAGGCAGCACCTATGGTATCCACCCCCGGCAAGGTCTGCAGCAACGCCAGTGCATGCTGTTGCGGGGCCAAACCGTCCAGCAAGCGGGTATCGAAGCGCGCGATCTGCGCTTCCAGGGCTTCGATATGGTGCATCACTTCGTCCAGAACAAAACGATGGCAGGCACTCAAATCGCCCTGCAACGCATCCAGAATCTCCTCCCGGCTGGCCTTGAGGCGATGGCTCGCCAGGGACAGTACCTCCTGGGGCGTGGCGCCCTGAATCAGCGCCTTGATCATGGCGCGTGCTGATTGACCATGAATGTCGCTGACCACCACGCCCAGGCGGATCCCCCCGTCGGTCAGCACCTTGTGTAGCCGGTTCTTTTCGGAGGCCAGCATGCCGACCAACTTCTGGCGTTGGCGGGCAATCAAGCGTAATTCCCGCAGTGGCGCCGGCGGGACAAAGGAACCGCGTAACAAGCCCGCGCGCGCCAGCATGGCCAGCCATTCCGCATCGCCAACATCGGTTTTGCGCCCGGGCACCTGTTTGACGTGACGGGCATTGACGACCTGGGCACGAATGCCGACCTGCTCCAAAGCCGCATAGGGACTTTTCCAGTAAATCCCGGTACTCTCCATGACCACTGCATCCGGCTGCCAGGTCGCACACCAATCCGCCAAGGCCCGGCGGTCTTTCTTGAAGCTGCCAAACTGACGGCGCTCTACCTCCACAGTGCCATCCGGGTTGCCTATGATGGCACAGGCCGTGACTTGTGCCTGATGAATATCCAGGCCGATCACACGTTGAAAAATGGGTTTCAGTTCCATTGGCTTTCCTCTCCATCTATACTGAAAACGTGGGAGGCGACGGATGCCGATGCCGAATCAACCTGCCTGCAGCAAGCCACAGGCGGTCCTCTTAATGTGCGCTCTCATGGAGGCAATCCGGGGTACGAGTCGGCCCGGCGGGTCACGTTAGAAACGGGATCAAGTCACCAAAATTTCGCGCGATCTCAATCCGCCGCCACCCACTCCCATTCTCTTTCATTCTCCGGGGTGGCGCGAGTCGCAATGGACGTTAG
>NZ_JBYCKP010000551.1:0-1306 GCF_057473445.1 Acidithiobacillus sp. TH-A36
TGGCTATTTTATCAAATCCAGAGACAACTCTAAAAATGCCTTCTACAGCCAATATGCACCCTACTATGCCACGCGTTTTGTTCCCAACGACAAGTACCGGAGCAACTTTCTGGATGTGACTGATGTGGCGGCTTTCTTCCAGGATAAAATTCATCCGATATCCTCTGTGGATATCACGCCTGGAGTTCGCGTAGAACAATTTCAGTTGAATTATACGCCCTTTACTACGGAAACTTTTCCGGAGGCGAGCAAATTATATCCCAAGGGTAATCAGGCCAAACTGCCTGCGGATTCTCGCAGCCTGAGCGCGGTGGAACCTTCGGTGAATATCAGCTGGCGTCCCATTGATCATCTGGCGTTGTTTGCCGGTTATAGTGAGGCTTATCAGACACCTGCATTTGGTGGCGGCGGCGGTCCTTTCCAGGATATTCAGGCCAGTTCCATTTCATTGGAAAAGGGACAGAATTATCAGGCCGGTTTCAAGGTGCACGTGGCGCATGATGGTTACCTGCATCACTTCCTGTTTAGTGCCAACTGGTACTTTACCCGCTTCTCCAATCAGTATCTTCCTATTACCTTGACCAATGGTGATGTGATCAATGCCGACGGCACTTCGGATTATGAAGGGGTCAATATTTATGCCGTCGATAACCCGCTTTACTGGCTCCACACCTTTGCCAATTTGTCGTTTCAGAAAGCGTATTTCAGTAATTATACCGTGAAAGGTAAAAGTTATGATGGCTTACCGGTTGCCAATGTCCCGGATGCAACTTTCAATATTGGCGCCTATACCAAAAGTTTCGTTGACGGTATTTTGCTGGAGCCGCGTATTTGGGTACAGTACACCGGACCCCAGTCCCTGTATGACAGTATCACCAAGTCACCCTCAGCTACGGCAAAACTGCCCTCTTATACCTTGCTGAACCTGGCTTTGCACAGCAAGATTCCCATGCACATGGCTTATTTCCGGAATGTGGGCGTGGATGTGGACCTGCTCAATGTGCTTGGAAACCGCTACAACAGTTATGAATATATCAGCAGTGGTGGAACTTACGGACCCAACACCAAGGGCGATCTGATTGGGCTGCCCGGGGCACCGAGAACTTTTTATGTAAGCCTGACGGCTAATTTCTAAGCCGTTATTGTTTTGCGCCGCAAATCTTTTAACGGATTTGCGGCGCTATCTGAAAGCCATTGCCCGGCATGGTGCTTCGGTACATTTCCGGGCAATGTCATTCGATGAGGGTTAAATGATGAATACCATGGTGACAAATCCTTCCTGGTCGCCCCAAGGGCCTGATAAGTC
>NZ_JBYCKP010000552.1:0-4860 GCF_057473445.1 Acidithiobacillus sp. TH-A36
TCAGTACCAAAGCCATTCTATCGGCCTGCCAGCAAGAGGCCTTGCCCGCCATGCCGGTTTTACGCGGGGCGCAGTTGCTGCAGGGGAAAAGCCTGGAGTCTTCCCGAACCTTTTGGGAACAGAAATTCCCCGGCAAAACCGCTTTTCTGCATGGACAAATGACGGACGGTGAAAAGGCTGCCGCCCTGGAGGGGTTTCGCTCAGGCCAAACGCCCCTGCTGATAGCGAGCAATATTGTCGAGGTCGGCATCGACGTGCCTGGCGCGGAAACCGTGGTGGTGGCCGATGCTGACCGCATGGGGGTCGCCAGTCTCGTGCAAATTCGTGGGCGCGTAGGGCGACATGGAGAACCGGGTTACTGTTTCTTTTTGGGTTCCGCACGAGACCATGACGCCATGCAACGGCTCGAAAAAATTGCCCGCGAAGAGAATGATGAGCAACTGGCTATTCAGGATTTTCTCGAGCGCGGTTTTGGGAGTGCGGGCCAGGCACAATCCGGGAATGCCGCGCGCCTGTTCCGTCTGCCCAGAGACGCCCGTTTATTTTTGAAAGTCGCGCAAATCCGAGCATCCATAGCGCTGCAGCATTAAGTCCAGCGGTCGTTACTGCAGTTCTTCAATCAATGCTTTGAACATGCGGTCGAAAATAATCCCTCTACGCGACATGTACCACTGCCAGACGCCCGCAGCAGCCAAAATAAGAATCCCGACACCATGTGCGAAACACGCCACGATACCAAACAGAAAAAGCCACATTCTCCAATGACCAAATGGATCATAAACATCGCTCAATTGCGCCACTTCCGTAACACCAGCGGGATTGTGCGTCTGTATGGCGACCAACCTTCCTTCGCTCGCGGATTTTCCTGCAAATATCGTGGCAACTCGTGAGCCTGCGCGAATATTATTCAGATGCTTGCGCAGCAATATCGACCTTTCCTCTCCATCATCATTTCGCACAAATATATGCGTTCGATCTATCTGACGGATGGCTCAGCTCGCATGTGTCACAATTTTCGGTTTGCTTTCCATGGAAATAACTTCTCCATTTTCCGCAGACAGAAAATATTCCTGTTTACCCGCTTTAAATGTACCTTTGCGCATTTTGTTAATCGCTTCCTGTGCAGTTCAAGCCATTCGGCCTCTGCAGTGCCTGCTCAATCTGCTCGATAATTTTGTCCATGTCCTTGCGGATATCTTTCGCCGTATAGTGCAAAATTCGCCAGCCATTAAGAACCAACAAATTACGACGCTCTCTATCCCGCTGGTGGTCCCGCAAAAACTTGCCGTGATACTGCCAGCCGTCTGCTTCAATACCCAAACGATGTGACGGAAAAGCAATGTCGATGAGAAACTTGCGATTTGCCAGTGGCTTGTATTCCCGGCGGGCGTTCGGCCATCGTCTGGAAATGACCGGCCACAGGATGGCTTCAATCGGTGAACATTCTACTGAACAGGATTTTTTCGATGCACGCGCACGGCGCTGAGGCTGTGTAGATTGTGCATTGATAGCACGTTGACATGATGTGGGTAACTGCCGGGGACTGCGGACTCTGAGCATGCCTATCCTTTTCCAATGTGAATAGATTGTAATATGGCATGCGCTTTAACGCAGTCGGTGAAGAATAACCGCCTTTTTTCGTGTTTTTTTAGAATTCTTTTTAAACAACCCACGGGACAGACTGCGCGTTAATGTCTACTTCGGACGATGCCCCATGAGCGCCTTGGACAGAATAGCATTATCAACTTGGGGAGATGGCGAATATGTCCGAGAAGTAGCAACCGGTGACGATACAGAGTGCTTTGCAGTATGTGATGCAGGCATAAAGTAACAGAACGCGAAAATACCAAAAGCAATAGCACCGATCCACGCAAGATTGACAGGCAGCATGCATAAGAAAAAACGCAAGTCACCACCTTTACCAGATATAGACGTGTGCGAAACATCATCCATAAATCACCTCCAATAGGAAATTAACGGTTTTTGGAATAGCCTCAACTAACTGTATCAATATATCATGGCCTACCCAGTCAGTTACTGACACGCATTACGGAAACGCCATCCATCACACATCTTAATTTTTAATCAGCGTATCGGGTTGCCCCACGGTGATCTACAGAATTGAAGCGCCGATTGAGATGCGCAAGCATGGTAATGCAAATGCTTTTTGCCGTTACTGAATCCGGATATCCAGAAATCAATGTGATAGCCTCCGGATCCTCTGATTGGACAATGCGTTTCAGTGTATCCGCATCTGCAAGTACGGCATTCGCACGTTCTTGCAGTTGCGGAAATCCCCAAGTTTCGCCCTGTTTTTTGTCCATGTCAGAAATGATCGCTGCCGTTAATCTGCGCGCCCCAATCACCCAAAAGGGATCTTCGCCATTGTTTGGAATGAGTTGCTGTGCCAAGATCTCCGCATGTTGCTGTGTGGATAAATTGATGTTTTGCATAAAAACTCCTGTTCGGTGTGCATACGTCATTGGACAGTCAGGACCGGATAAATCAGCAGTCCACGAAAGCCTGTACAGATTCACACACAACAAATGAGGAATGGTTTGAAATAACCGCTTCTTTTCTCGTTTTTTCCAAGTAAGTGATGCGGCCCGCGCCGTTGTGCCATGACGCAAACCAAGCACAGACCATTTCACTTACAGCCTCAGACGCACGATCTAGCCGGTCCTTGGCGTCGCCGCTACATCATAAACTTTGACAGGCTCTGCTTTCTTTGCAGGAAGTCTTCGTGAAAATCGGTCCACGCTTGCATCAGTTCAAAGTCGAATTCACCGGTTGTTGTAATAGGCAGATTAATTTCCAAGTCGGCCATGATGGCCAACGACGCACGAAAATCCCGGTCCAGTCCCAAGTCGATGCCAGCGAGTCGGATTTGTCGTGCTAGATAATGTGGCTCAATATCATTGACTAAGATGGCAACTTCACCGCAATGATCCGTAATAGCGTAAATTTCGCCCGGCGGAACGCCGCGACAGTCAAAATCTGTGTCTATACCCCACAGCGCACCACCAAAAGTATGCCCTCCAGCATTAGCATTCGGAACAAACCCGAAAGGCTTACGGACATTGGCGCTAAACAGGGGGACACCCGTCCGCTTCTCAAACACATCTTTTTTTAGAACCCGACTTCCAATGCGCAGCGCAAAAAGGTTTTCCTCTCCAAGTCTCACTGTTTTTATGTCAAATGGATCTCGAGGTGTGTCTACATCTTTTTGTTCAGCCAAAAACTTCGCAACCAGCGCTTGCAGGTCGAACATCCTCGCATCAAATGCGATCTTCTCGGCAACGGGGTCTTCCAAGGAAACCAGTAGGCCGAGGGCTCTCGCATCTTCCTTCGACCATGCATGTCTAACATTAAAGGTTCTGGATCCGAATGCCACGGCATCGACAAGCGAGGCCCGCCTGGACGCGGTCTTCAGTCCAGCCTGATGCATCCTGTATGACTGTACCAAGTCAGGCAAATCATTGGGCGCAATAGGAAATCGCTTAGCATCACGCGTCTCCCCAATCTCTCCGACCGCGTAGATCAGAATCTTTTCCTGCTGAAGGATTTTCGCAAGTTCAGTTGTGGACAACAGCCTGTCCCGCTTTTTCATGTGGAGGATCACCACGCGCTTTGGCGTGTTAAAGAAAGTACGCTCAGGCAACAATGCAACAAGATCTACGCGGCAATTCTGAAGTATCCACTTCCGCAACATTTCATCCGGCGTCCTGAGAAGAAAAGCTTCTGGCAACAGCACCCATGCATCCCCACTCTTTTTAAGAGCCTGGACGATATACTGTACGAACAAGCCCTCAACACCGCTGTACTTTCTAGCGAAGTATGCACTTCGTTTTGCATTTTTGTGTATCAGCTTCCTGAAATCGGCAGATCCGGATACGACAAATGGAGGATTGGTAATAATGACATCGAATTTCTCTTTATCCATCCGATCCAAGCTGCCCAGAGCCGTATTCTCGGTACAGACAAATACATTGTTCAGCCACTTGGCAAACTCTGCAATTCGCCCGGGCTGTTCCGCAAGCATGTCTCCGCAGTGCACCAATGCATTGGCTTTCGCGAGGATCGATGTTTTTGGCACTAACTCAAACGAATGCCATTCATGTTTCGGCTGGAGTGTATTGCCATGAAGCGTCCATTGTGCTTCCAAATCGCGCGCCATCGGCTCCAGAATAAACCCACCAACACCAGCGGCTGGGTCACAGATCGACTTCCCGGCAGACATGGTGGCAATCCCGGCCATATCGTGAACTGAGCCAACCACCTTACGCGGGGTGAAAAATTGCCCATATGTGCTAGTGGTGTCACTTTCCTGCAGGAATGTCTCATAAAGACGGGTTTTGAATTCCGGATCTGTATTCTTCAGTGATCCAAATCGGACAAACTTCTTCAGGAGTTCATGGAAAATAATATTATGGTCCCGATTCTCTTTCTGCAGCACGATACCGTTAATAACGCTATATCCGTCCATGCCTTCTGGAAAAAGCTCTTTGATGTACGGGCGGACCACCGTAAAGTATTCCTTGAGTACGGCGTCACGGTTCAGTTCCAGCAGGTAATCCAAGGATACATCCCGTCCCTTGCTGTCCTTGCGCATCAATCCCAAGTCATTCAAAAATTTGTAAATAAAAAGCTCTACAAAAGTCGCCAAGCAATCTTCCGGCTTATCTGCCTTCAAGCGCCAAATTGTTTGCCAGACGCTGGCCGATAGAGCGGTAGGATTGACCTTTTTGTTTTCAAGGACCAGACCAGTCCGTGGATCGAAATTCTTGATGACATAAAGGATCTCGGCGACCACTGTCTCATCATCGAAGTTGAGAACCTGCGGCATAGGTTTGCCATCTT
>NZ_JBYCKP010000553.1:0-12845 GCF_057473445.1 Acidithiobacillus sp. TH-A36
GTAAATGGGCGTTGTGGTCGCTGTCGTTTATCATTCATGGGCTTTCATGCTAACCTGCAAAATATTTTTTACCTAGGTTTGTCTATTCATGTTTGGAACCATCATCCGTCATGTGGTTGGTAGTCGCAATGAGCGTCTGATTAAGAAAGCCCGTGCTGTAGTGGTCAGAATCAATGCGCTGGAAGAGCAATACCAGGCCATGGACGATACCAGTCTGGCCGGGCAGACAGCTATTTTCAAAGAGCGTATCGCCCGGGGTGAAAGCCTCGATGCCTTACTGCCCGAAGCCTTTGCCGTGGTTCGCGAAGCTACCCGGCGGGTGATAGGTATGCGCCACTATGACGTGCAGCTGATTGGCGGATATATGCTGCATGAAGGCAAAATCGCAGAAATGCGGACCGGCGAAGGCAAGACACTGGTCGCTACGCTGCCCGCCTACCTGAATGCCTTGACGGGCAAGGGTGTGCACGTAATTACCGTCAATGATTATCTGGCCAGCCGTGATGCGCAATGGGTTGCCAAAGTACATAATTTTCTGGGGCTTAGCGTGGGCACCATCATTTCCGATCTGGCTACGGAAGACCGGCGTGCAGCTTATGCAGCCGATATTACCTATGGTACCAATAACGAATTCGGCTTCGATTATTTGCGCGACAATATGGCTTTTTCGCCTGCTGACCGGGTCCAGCGTGGCTTGCATTATGCGATTATTGACGAAGTGGACTCCATCCTCATTGATGAAGCGCGGACTCCCCTTATTATCAGTGGCCCTACCGAAGAAAATACGGATTTATATTTCCGGGTAGACAAGCTGGTAGGGCAATTTGTCGTCGAGGAAGATTACACGGTTGACGAAAAAGCCAAGCAGGTGATGCTCACCGAGGAAGGTATTGAAAAGGCCGAAAGGCTCATGGCTGAACATGGCCTGCTGACTGAAGATAATCTTTACGATCTGGCTAATGTCACCCTGGTGCATCATCTGAATCAGGCGCTGCGGGCGCATGTCATTTATCATCGCGAAACCGACTACATTGTCCGTGATGGCGAAGTTTGCATTGTGGATGAATTTACCGGTCGTATGATGACCGGGCGGCGCTGGTCCGACGGATTGCATCAGGCGGTGGAGGCCAAGGAAGGGGTCGAGGTCCAGAATGAAAATCAGACGCTGGCTTCCATTACCTTCCAGAATTATTTCCGGATGTACGACAAGCTTTCCGGAATGACCGGAACGGCTGATACTGAAGCGTTTGAACTGAATCAGATTTACAATCTGGAAGTGGTGGTTATCCCGACCCATAAGCCGGTTCGGCGTCTGGATATGGCGGATCTTATTTATCGCACGGCGCAGGAAAAATGGACGGCCATTGTTGAGGATATACGTGATTGTCATCAGCGTGGGCAACCGGTGCTGGTGGGTACGACTTCCATCGAGCATAACGAGTTTCTCTCGCATCTGCTCAAGCAGGCGAAAATTCCCCATGAAGTGTTGAACGCCAAGCAACACCAAAGGGAGGCGGAAATTATCGCCCAGGCGGGTACGCCCGGAGCGGTGACCATTGCCACCAACATGGCCGGTCGGGGCACGGACATTGTGTTGGGCGGCAATGTGGGGCATCAGGTGGATATGGTGCTGGCAGATCCGGATATGGATGAAGAACGTAAAAGTGAGCGCGCCGAAGCCCTGAAAAATGGATGGCAAGGCTTGCATGATCGCTCAATCGAAGCGGGTGGTCTGCATATTATCGGTACTGAACGCCATGAATCCCGGCGTGTGGATAATCAGTTGCGGGGCCGTTCCGGCCGGCAGGGTGATCCGGGCACCACCCGCTTTTATCTGTGCCTGGAAGATCCGCTGATGCGGATTTTCGGCAGTGACCGTTTGGGTGGGCTGATGCAGAAGCTGGGGATGAAAGAGGGCGAGGCCATCGAACATCCCTGGGTCACTAAATCCATTGAAAATGCGCAGCGCAAGGTCGAAAGTCGCAACTTCGATATTCGTAAACAACTGCTGGAATATGATGATGTAGCGAACGAGCAGCGTAAAATCATTTATCAGCAGCGCAATGCCTTTATGGATGCGGATGATGTCAGCGAGGAAATCCAGGTTTTACGTGAGGATGTACTGGATGCAGTGCTGGCGGATTACACTCCTGCCGGAGTCATGGAAGAAGAATGGGATGTTCCGGGTCTGGAGTCGGCCCTGCAGCGGGTGTTCGGGCTGGAAGCCCCCGTCGAGCAGTGGCTGGAACTCGACAAGCGTTTGAACTACGAAGGGCTGCGCAGCAGGATCATGGAGATGGTGCAAACGTCTTATGCCGAGAAAGAAGCCTTGATGGGTAGCGAAATGGCGCGCCATTTTGAAAAGTCCATCATGCTGCAGGTGCTGGACAGCCAGTGGAAAGATCATCTGGCAAGTATGGATCATTTGCGTGAAGGCATTCATTTACGCGGCTATGCGCAAAAAAATCCCAAGCAGGAATATAAAAAAGAGTCCCTGGCGATGTTCAACAGCATGTTGGCGCGCATGCGCGAAGAGGTCATCAGTACCTTGTCGCGTCTGCATGTCAGTCCAGCGGCGGAAACCATGGATTGGGACGCCCTGGCGCGCGCTGCCGCGCCGCAGCACATACAGTTTTCTCACCCTGATTTTGCGGGTGAGCCGCTGGCTGAAAATCCGGGTTTGAGCGCATTAGCCGAGGGGGTCCTCGGAGAACATCTGGCAGATTCGTCCACTCGTTCTTCTGCGCAATCCCCCCTGATTGGCGATGACAAAATTGGCCGGAATCAGCCCTGCCCCTGTGGATCAGGCAAAAAATACAAGCATTGTCACGGACGCTTACAATAAGGAGCTGCTATGGCTGTTGGCCTTCTTCCTCCCCACGATTTGCTGCCTGTAGCCGGTTTGCGGCTGGCGGTCACCGAAGCGGGCATCCGCTATGCCGGACGCCGTGACCTCACCCTGATTGCTGTGGATGAAGGCACTCAGGTAGCGGGAGTGTTTACGCGGAACCGCTTCTCGGCGGCGCCGGTATTGATGGCCCAGCGGCATTTGTCCTCGGGAACCCCCATCCGGGCGCTGGTCATCAATACGGGTAATGCCAATGCGGGTACGGGGGCTGCAGGCTTGCAGGCGGCAGAAGATTCCTGCCGGGTTGTTGCTGTCGCTTTGGATTGTCCTTGCGAGTCGGTGCTGCCCTTTTCCACCGGGGTGATAGGTGAACCGGTAGATCTGGCCGGAAAAATCTCTGCTGCGCTTCCCGCCTTAAAAATACATCTCGATGAAAATCATTGGGAAATGGCTGCCGCTGCCATCATGACTACCGATACTATCCCCAAGGCCTGCTCACGGCAGCTTGAACTGGATGGTGAGCGGGTAACGGTAACGGGCATGGCCAAGGGTTCTGGCATGATTCGTCCAGATATGGCGACCATGCTGGCCTATCTGGCTACCGATGCCCCCCTGCAGGGAGAAGCCTTGCAGCAGTGTCTGCAGGACGCCATGGCGCAATCGTTCAATCGGATTACGGTAGATGGAGACACTTCTACCAATGACGCCTGTATGTTGATGGCGACGGGCAAAATTGCCGCTGAGCCCATCAGCAGTGCCGAAGATCCGCGCTATGCGCCGCTCTGTGCAGCGATCACCGAGGTGGCCCAATTTTTGGCCCAGGCCATTGTTCGGGATGGCGAGGGAGCCAGCAAATTTATTCCTATCCACATTGCAGGGGGACGCAATGTGGAGGAATGTCTGCAGGTGGCTTATCGCATGGCGCACAGTCCTCTGATCAAGACGGCCTTTTTTGCTTCAGACCCCAACTGGGGGCGCTTGCTGGCCGCCATTGGTTCGGCCGGGGTCGATGATCTGGAAGTGGATAAGGTTCAGGTCAGCCTGGGGGAAACGCGCATTGTCCGGGATGGTGCCCGAGACCCTGATTACACCGAGGCTGCCGGGCAGGCGGTGATGGCCGAGGCGGAAATTCCGGTGCGGGTGGATTTGGGTCGCGGGCAGGCGAGCGCGACGATCTGGACCTGTGATTTATCCTATGACTACGTGCGTATTAACGCCGATTATCGCAGCTGATGACCGTCGTTCCTGTAGCCACGGGCATTCTTGAGGACGAAAAAGGTCGTCTGCTTGTTTCCCTGCGCCCTGAAGGCAAACCCTGGCCGGGGTTTTGGGAGTTTCCCGGTGGCAAGGTGGACCCCGGAGAAACAGCCGTGGAGGCTCTGCATCGCGAATTATGGGAAGAAATCGGCATCCGGGTGCAGGATGCGGAACCATTCCGGACCCTGGATTATACCTACCCCGAGCGGACGGTGCGCCTGCATTTTTATCGGGTGCGACGCTGGAATGGTGCGGCTCATGGTAAGGAAGGGCAGCAGATTCGCTGGTTGTACCCTTGGGAAATTCCGGCGTTGGAGTGTCTGCCCGCCAACCTGCGGATGACGGCAGCCGTACTGGAAGAATCTTTACCGCACCCGCCACTATGCCTGATTGTAGATCCGGCCCGTGTGGAGCCCCAGGCATTTGCTCATGCCTGGCGGGAAGCGCTGAGAGCCGGCCTGCAATGGGTGATTCTGCGTTGCAAAAGCGCTGTGGATGAAGAGCGCGCGAAGTTGTTGAAATCCCTTTGCGCAGAATCCCTGGCCGCAGGTGCGCAGGTCTGGCTGAATCATGCTGAACCTCTGCCGGACTGGCCGCATAGTGGTCGGCATTTGACGCAATCCCAATTGGAAGCTGGCTTGCGCCCTTCGGAGCCCTTTGGTGCTTCCTGTCACAATGCCGGGGAAATCCACCAGGCGGCCCAGGCGGGGGCCCGTTATGCCTTGCTTTCCCCATTGTTTTCCACCCGCTCCCATCCGGATACGCTGCCATTGGGCGAAAAAGCATTTGCCGAACTGCTGGAAACATCGGCCATACCGCTTATTGCCTTGGGTGGGCTAACGGCAGAGCGTGTTCCTGCGGCCGTGGCTGCCGGGGCCAGTGGGGTTGCCATCCTCTCGGGAATTCTCGACGCTCCTGATCCTTTTGTTACCACCAGTGATTTTCTGCGCTATTGGAGACCCTGAGTGCCCCGAATTTCCGTCGTTATCCCGCTGTACAACGAAATCGACAACGTCACCCCGCTGTGTGATGCCCTGAGTGCGGCGCTGGCGGGAGCAGATGCTGAAATCATCATTGTCGATGATGGTAGTCGTGATGGCAGCGCGGCGGCCCTGGACCGGGAAGCCGCAGCACGCGGAAACCATTTCAAGATGATTCATCTGCAAAGAAATTTTGGCCAGACAGCGGCGATGCAGGCGGGAATTGATGCTGCCCAGGGGGAGGTCATCGTGACCCTGGATGCGGACCTGCAAAATGATCCTCAGGATATTCTCCCTTTGGCTGAGCGCTTGCTGGCTGAAAATCTGGATGTGGTAGCGGGTTGGCGCAAAAATCGCCAGGATGGTCTGTTTTTGCGCAAAATACCTTCGCGTATCGCCAATCGACTCATTCGCCGCTTTACGGGGGTACGTTTGCATGATTATGGCTGCACGCTCAAAGCCTACCGGGCTTCGGTGATCAAGGGGGTGCGTCTTTATGGAGAAATGCACCGCTTTATTCCGGCCTGGTTATCGACCCTGACTTACACCGATCGTATTGTGGAAGTGCCCGTGCGTCATCATGCGCGTGTGGCAGGCAAGAGCAAGTACGGGATTTCCCGAACTTTTCGGGTGCTGGTAGACTTATTGTTCGTCAAGTTTTTTCTGGGTTACAGCCAGCGACCCATGCATTTTTTTGGTACTGTCGGGCTGTTTTCGCTGTTTGTAGGCTCTGGCATGCTGATTTATCTGTTTATTGATAAATTCGCCGAAGGCGCAGAGATTTCCGGTCGGCCCATGCTCATTGCGGGTGTCCTGTTTTTTCTGGGAGGGCTGCAGTTTTTGAATACGGGTATCGTCGGAGAGATGTTGTCGCGGATATATTTCGAAGGGCAAGGTAAGACGACTTATGTTGTCCGTGATATAGTAACTGGTAAAGATGCATAACAAGAAAATAACCTTTAGGGATAAAAAAATTAAAGAGGATCTTTGTCCTAAAAGAATAATTGTAATCGTATTGCAGAGAATAGGTGATGTATTGCTAGCGACACCCATCGCTGAGAGCTTCAAAAAAAAGTGGCCGGATGTAGAAATAGATTTCCTAGTAAATAAAGGAACCGAAGATATTCTTGGAAAAAGGGGTGAAAGAATTACAAATATTCTTACATTTGACAAGTCAGCTGGTGTTTTGGATCACTTAAAATTGTATTTTAAATTGTTTCGCAAATATGACTTGGCTGTTTCTACGCAGGCTGGAGATAGGTCATTGTTTCTGGCCTGGATTTCCGGAAAAAAAAGGGTTTCATCTGTTCCAGGGAAGAAAAAACTGCTAGAATGGAAAAAATTAATCTGTAGTGGATGGGTAGAAGATAATAATTCAAACAGACATGTTGTTGAATCAAATCTTATGTTGGTTGATGCTATTGCCGTTGAACCGGTGTCAAAATTATCAATTCCATATTTTAATGTAAATTATTCGGTAGATGAATTTATTACAAATATCGGGAATTTTGTTGTGATTCACCCTTGTGCCAGATATATCTATAAGAACTGGAACAAAGATTCATGGGTAAAATTGATTGAAAAAATTATAGCCGAGGGTTTTTATATTTTGATTAGTGGTGGTCCAGATGAGAAAGAAGTAAACTATTGTAGAGAAATTAAAGAATGTTTCGTGGCGCTAGATAGTCAAGTGATAAGCATCGCAGGGCGGTTCAACTTCTCAGAGCTGGCTTATTTGTTGTCAAAATCTTGTTTTTATATTGGTGTTGATACTTCTGTTACACATATGGCTGCGGCCATTGGTGTGCCTGTTTTCTGTCTGTATGGGCCTACTAATCCAGTAAAATGGGGGCCATGGCCTAAAGGATACGATGGTACATCCTCACCATTTGTTACTTATGATGATACCTGTCAAAACGTCAATAACGTGTTATTAATTCAAGGCAGCAAAGAGTTTGGATGTATCCCATGTCAGGAAGAAGGATGTTATAAGAATTTGAATTCAAAAAGTCTTTGTTTGGAAAGTATTAATTTTGATAAAGTTTTTGGCTTAATCAAAATGAAAATGAAAAAAATATAGAAATTTTTATATGAGAATGATAATTAAATTTTTTGTATGGATGACCGCCTATTCTCCGTCTTTTATTAGAATTTCAGTCGGTAAACTTCTTGGATTTACTGCTTTCGTGTTGTTTTCAGATTTAAGAAAAGTGGTAATAAAAAATTTAGAGATAACAGGATTTTGTTTAGAAGGAAAAGGTTGTCACAAGCTTGTAAGGAATGTGTTTGTTGAATTAGGTATTGCTGTTACCCAATTAGGTCCGATATGGTCGTGGAATATAGAGAAAACTCTGAGCTTAATTTCAGAAGTGCAGGGCATTGACCAATTAAATGATGCAATAAAAAAAAATAAAGGCGTTATACTGTTTACTGGGCATTTTGGTTCTTGGGAATTTTTGAATCAGTACCTAGCCGTGTACTGGTCTATTTCTATAATTTACAGAAGGATAGACAACGACGTACTGGAAACTCTTATTAAGAATTTTCGTACAAGAACAGGATCAATTCTTTTAGAAAAGAAAGCTGCTTTAAGGCCCCTTATTAGGGCACTGAGGGAAGGGAAAATGGTTGGTGTTTTGACAGACCAGAATGTAGATAAACACGAAGGCATCTTCTCTCCTTTTTTTGGAAGAATGGCTTCTACGTCGCCACTTGTAGCGTCACTTGCTCGGGTAAGATATAGTCCGATTTTTGGGGTATTCGCTACTAGAACCAAAGACCATAAAAAAATCATAATAAAATTTAAAGAGCTAAAGTACGATGCTGAGAATTTTAACGAGCAATTTATAATAGATAGACAAAATCAAATATTAGAAGAAGAAATAAATAAAAACCCAGAACAATATTGGTGGTTTCATAAAAGATTTAAGGCGGTTAAGGATGACGATTTATATCCATATGATTTCGGTAATTAGTGCCCCATATTATGGGTGTTGAATAAAAATTGGAGCTACTATGGAAAAAGAAATTAAAAGTATTCTTTTGTTAAAGCATTACGGTACTGGCATAGGAGACATGGTGCGGTGGACTGCATCATGGAAGTCTCTAAAAGAAAAATTTCCTGAGGCTAAAATACATATGTTTTTCTGGCCACATAAGGTTGGAACGGCAGGTGAATATCTTATTAAAAACTCGGCTTACATTGAAAGTCTGATCGTTGAGCAAAGGAATATAAGAAAAACAAAATTATATAGTTATACCACTGTATCATCATTTCGTTCTGCGTTTAAGAGTTTAAGAGAGTTTATAAGTAAAAATAAAATTGATTTGGTTGTTGATCAAGAGATACATGGTTTAGACAATTCAATTTTGTCTATATGGTTAAGGATGCATGGTGTTAAAACATTGGGTGTTTCTGGGTATCTGTTTAAAAAGTTTTTTTATACATATCATTCTATCTCAGAAAAAGAATATGCGAAGAAGTTTAATTTGACTTTACCTCTTGATTATACCGAGAAGGATTATATATCGTTGAGCTATCTTGGTATCAACAGAGATGGTCAACAAATAATAATACAACCAAAGCCGCATAAAAAACAGAATATTTTTGAATTTAAATATAAACAACTTATAGTAGGAATAAATATTGGTTGCGGACCAGGTTTGGATGTAAAAAAGAGACCAGATTTAAAGTTGTTTTCAAAGCTTATAACCTTGCTAGTGACGTCCGGCTTTGCGGTGGTTATTACGGGCACAGCAGATGAAAAAAAGATAAATGAGCTGGTTATTGATTGTCTTGCAGATTCTGTCAAAAACAAAGTTATTGATGCTGCTGGTACTACAGACTTGCCTGAACTTTTGTTGCTGATAAGTTATTGTGATGCGTTTATTTCTTCCGATTCTGGACCTTTCCATTTGTCGGTGGGGCTTGATGTTCCAACCATTGGTATTTTTAACTGGCATAATCCTTCGTGTTATCATCATAAGTCGAACGTAAGAAATTTTGTCACTAATGCTAATGCTGATGCCGATGCTGGAAATATTATTTGCTTGTTATCTGAATTATTGAAGGATTAAAAATGAAATCAACATATGATAAGTATTATCTTTTTTTGATTCTGATTTTGTTTTTTTTGCCTCTATCGATTGTTGCTGTTGAGATTTTTACGGGGTTGTTTGTTTTGAATTTCATGATTTTTGGTAAATATCGTGATCTAGATCGTGACTGGCTTAATATTTCGGTTTTATTAATAATTTTTGTGCACTTTCTGAGTGCTTTGATTGAAGGGTTTCCTTCAAATGCTATACATTCTTTACTTCAATCTGCTTGGTTATTGTTTATACCGATTACTCGCACGTATTATTTTTCATTCCTTGAAGCGTCTAACCTTAAGAAATGGTTTATAAATGGACAAATTGTTAATTCATGCTTTGGTGTTGCTGAGGCGCTAGGATTTAATGTAATAGATACGTATGGCCAGGGACATATTGGGTTGGTACCGTTCCATATATGGTCGAGTATGATGCTTGCACTTGGTATTATTTTTATTGTCCTAGATTTGATTGACCGTAAGATGTACCAAAGCAAGATATGGCCATTTTTATGGCTCATTTTTTTGCTCTGGGAGCTATTTAGTACTAGTGGGAGGACAGGCCAGGCAGTTATGGTGATAATTCTTGCCTACATTTTGTTTGTTAAAGTAAGGCGAAAGGAAATTTTCATGATAGCAGGCCTTATTTTGTTTGTATCTCTATTTGCTTTTTCAGCATTTAGATCAATTTGGCTATCTGCTTACCAACAAGTTGTTGCCATGATTTCCAGTGGTGAATATTTAACAAGTGTTGGTTTAAGGATTTTATATATTAAGGCTTCTATTATTATGTTTATTAACCACCCTGTTTTTGGGATTGGTATAGGATCTTTCAGGGTTGAATTCTATAGGCTTGTTTCATTGAAATTGATACCATATGTTCCTAAATACTTAGCTGGCGTTATCGGTCCTACAAATATGTATTTTCAGTATATTTCAGAATTAGGGTTAATTGGTATATCAGTGTTATTATCATTTGTTTATAGCCTATTTAAATTTATCCTGTCTTCATCTTATGATTTAAGAATGATGAAAATTGTTACGGTTATGTGGATGATGATTGGCGGTTTGGCTGATGTAACATTTACAACGTGGTGCCTTATTATACCTTTTTGCATTTTTGTATCTTTGTCGATTGATGAAAATTATAAGCTGATTCGGCTTGGAAGTAATAATAAGAATCTGTGATACGCTCTTATTGTCCGCGATGATGAGAGTAAATTTATGGATTGAGTCTGGAGCATTGAGGCTCGGATACAGGAATGATATAAATGACAGGAGTGCTTGCTTATTCTGGCACTGAGTTAGATTCCCCTGTGGGGGCTAACGTAACCTTCAAACCCGAGGAGTGACGACTGGAACTACAGATCAACTCTGAAACATGGGTTATCACTTTAACCGCTTTCTCTGGTTCTTGATGCAGCATTGAACATTTGACTATGGTCTGGGTGAGGGCAAAACTTGCAACACAATAACCGTTATTGCAAATTAAATAAAATTAATTGTTTAATTATATTGATTTTTAATAGGAAGATTACTTGATGGTTTCTGTCGTCATTGTCAATTTTAACGGGAAGTCACGCATCTGCGCATGCATTGCATCTTGCAAGGCTGACGGTGTAGACGAAAAAGATATTATTATTATCGATAATGGTAGCAATGATAGTTCTGTCTCTATGCTTCGGGAACAATTTTCAGAAATGATAATTATTGAGAACTCGTGCAATGCTGGTTTTGCCCGAGCGGTCAATCAGGGTATTCGTGAATCTCAACAGGATTTGATCCTTATTTTAAACAATGATGCCCGTTTACAGGCTGGTTGCATCGCTAATTTTATTCAATGTGCGCAGAGTTTTCCAAATGCTGCGTTAATAGGTGGCCGTCTGATTGATGCGCAACAATCCCCTCAAAATGTGGTGGCACCTTTCCCGAGTGTGTGGCATGAATTACTTCCGAAGTTTTTGATCAAGAGCTTCCTAGGTCGTGACAAGATGGGACGTTTGGCAGATGTTTCGCACCCCTTGGTGGTTCCGACCGTTATAGGAGCGGCACTCATGTTACGGAAATCCTGCCTGGCTAAGTTGGGATTCATGGACGAAGATTTTTTCTTTTATCTGGAAGAAACTGAGTGGTGTCATCGTGCTCATCAGCTAGGTTTTGACGTTGTTCTTTGCCCGCAGGCTGTCGTTGTGCATGAGTTAGGGGGTACTGCAAATCAGTATCAAGCGGCTTCACGCATAGAATTTCATCGGTCCCGTTTGCTTTACGCTCGCAAGGTTGAGGGAAGTCTTGCCTGGTCTGTATTGTCTATTCACTATTACTTCAGCTCTACTATCAATCTGATAAGTAACGCTCTAGCTATGGTCTTGACGCTTTTTCTGGTTTCAAGATTGCGCCGCAAGACGCGGATGTATGCCGTTGTCTGGCTCTGGCATTTTTCGGGGCGGCCCTCGGGCTGGGGTTTACCCAACAAATGCCCACGGTCTAAAAATGATTAATCTTTCTGTTGTTTACATCAGTAAAAACAGTGAAAAACATCTTTCGCAATCCTTGGCCAGTGTACAGGAATTGGCTGATGAAATCTTGTTGGTAGATTGTGGTTCTACGGATCAAACGACGACAATTGCAAATAATTTTGGTGCGAGGGTGCTTCATCAGGAATGGTTGGGATTTGGAGGGCAGAGACAATTTGCAGTTGAAGCTGCCCGTCATGACTGGATACTGATGTTGGATACCGATGAAATATTGCGTCCAGATGCCAGGCAACTCATTTTTTCGGCTATCAGTGAGAGCTCTGCGGCAGGTTTCTACCTGTTGCGGCAAAATTATATCGGCCACAAGCCGGTGCGTTATAGTGAATGGCGGAACGATTGGGTGCTGCGTTTATTTGATCGACGAGAAGGGAGTTACGATACACAAGCAACGGTTCATGAATCATGGCAGTGTTCTGGTCTCACTCAGCGTCTTCCTGGAGTTTCTATCGATCATTATCCATTTGCCTCTCTGAAAGAAATGTTGCCAAAATTGCAGCGCTATGCGGAGCTTAATGCAGAAAAAGTTTATGGACGCGGTCGACCCATATCGTCTTGGGCACCAATGAGCCATGGATTGTCGGCCTTTCTACGCAGTTACATCCTGCGCCTGGGCATTCTCGATGGTGTCGATGGTGCCGCCATTGCCTGGACCACAGCCTTGGGGGCTTTCATGAAATATGCCATTGCCCGTGAAATGCAGTTGCAGGACAAGGAAAATTCGTGAAATTGCTGCTGCTGCGCCTCAGTTCTTTGGGGGATGTGCTGCATACTTTGCCGGCCATGTCCGATTTGGCGTTGCATTGTCCTGATGTGGAAGTGGACTGGTTGGTGGAGCCTGCTTTCGCTCCAGTTGTTGCCTGGCATCCGAAAGTCAAAAATGCCATTCCTTTTTCTCTGCGAGCCCTGAAAAAAACACCACTTACTTTTCCTGCCGCACTGCGCCAGCTCCGTAACATATTGCTTTCGAATCAATATGATGCGGTGCTGGATAGTCAGGGGCTCTATAAAAGTGCATTGCTGGCCCGGTTGGCGGGTGCTCCGGTTTTGGGACTGGCGGCGGACAGTGCCAGAGAGCCTGGGGCTTCCCGCTTGTATCAACAGCGCTTTACGGTTCCCTGGTCCAGTCCTGCCATTG
>NZ_JBYCKP010000554.1:0-2066 GCF_057473445.1 Acidithiobacillus sp. TH-A36
CGTACAGGCCAGCGTTTGGCCGGGCCATATTCTGCCCCGGGTGCGAGTGCCACCAGTCCTGCACCGGGATTTTGGATATTCAGACGTTGCAGCGTGATGGCAAGCGCACCGTGATCCACCATCAGACGCGGTGCGGGTAAATGCTTGGGTTGCGGCAAACGTCGTGGCAACCCCAGGGCCACAAAACGATCTACCGTACGTGGCAGGCGTTTTTTATCCAGGTGGTGGCGGTCATTGAGCAGCATTTTTCGGGCATTGCCGCCAAAGCCACTGCGGTTGGGAATCTGGGCCCAGTAAGGAACCAGTGCCGATTTCAGGCTGTTGGGCAAACAGATAGACCAGTCGTAATCTTCTTTCTGGAGGGTTTCGGCGATACGGCGGCGTTCTTTCCAGCCCAGTTTGCCGTGGGGAATATCCAGAGGAATGCCGCGACGCACTTCTGCCATGCGCGAAGCAACCGGCAGGCTGGCCGGCGGGGCTAGGACATCAATCTGCAGTTTGGGCCAGCGCCGGCGCATGATCTGCAATAATACTTGCGCCATGACCATGTCGCCTACCCAGGCAGGACCCACCAGCAGAAGGCGGGCCGGATCATAAGCCCGGGCCAGGCGGGTATTATGGGCGGCAAACGCATCTTCTTCGGCGTAAGGCGGTTCGATGGTTTCCGGTAAAGCCTCTGACATGTTCATTTGCCCAGAAGCATGATCAGCGCTTCCGCCGTAATCAGGATGATGATGATCCATTCCAGAACTGTCTCACGATTATGGCGACTGGCAACAATCATGATTTCCAGTCCTTCATGAATGGCATCGAGTTTTTCATCCAGCGCCCGGAAACGGCTGGTGAGTTCCAGATCGGCGGAAAGCTCCCGGGAGAGTATTTCCAGCCCTGGCGTTTCCCAGACAATGTCCGGATTATCCAGCACCGCAAGACGCGACAGGATTTCGGTGCGGGTCGCCGAGGTGGAGGCCAGAAAACGCAGATGACTGCCCCGGCGTCCCGGAAGACGACCGGTACGGGTGACCTCGGAGAGTAAATTCAAGGTGGTTTCCAGGAGGGTTTCGACGGCTTCTTCGTGGAGTTCGAGGGCGAGGCTTTGGGCCAGGCGCAGGGCCACCAGGAGGATGCGCTCTTCATCCAGATGCTTGAGGGTTACGCCATCCCGGCCGACGGCATCCCGCTCACCGGTTTTAATGAATAACTCTTCGACTTTCGGATTGCTGATGGCGGTAAACTGGGCCTGGACGCTGGCCACAATGCGCGCCTGCAGGGCGGGTCCTGCCCCAAAAAAACAAAGCACCCCGGAACGAAACATGGCTACCCAGGCATCCCCGTCGCGGAGCAGACGGTGGGCGGGATTGTTATCTATCAGATCCATGTCGAAGGTTTCGTCCCAGTTTTTCAGGGCAATATGGCGTACGGGTTGAATGGCGTGAAGAATGCTACTCATGCATTTATCCTTCGGGGAGTAATTTGCCAGGATTCAAAATGCCCTCTGGATCAAACAGTTTTTTGATGGCACGCTGAATGCTGAGATTTTCGGGGCTGAGTTCCAGGGGCAAAAATTCCCGTTTGGTGGAGCCGATGCCGTGCTCGCCGGAAAGCGTGCCGCCCAGACGGAGGACCGTCTGAAAGAGTTTTTGCAGACCCTGACGGGCATGGCGCATTTCCTCATGGTTTTCGGGGTGCACCAGAAAATTGACATGAAGATTGCCGTTACCGGCATGGCCAAAGCTGACAATGTGCAGGGACTGTTCCCGGGCAATGGCTTCAATGGCTTCCAGTAAATCGCGCAGACGACTGATCGGGACGACCACATCTTCGTTGATTTTCAGTGGGGCCATGGCTTTGGTGGCTGGAGACAGGGATTTGCGCGCCGCCCAGAGTGCTGCCGTGGCCTGGGCATCTGTGGCCTCCAGGATTTCCAGATTACCGTCTCCAGCAAGGGCCTGGCGCACGGCTTCCAACTGGGCGGGGATGGTTTCGCTTTCGCCGTCGACTTCGACCATCAACAGCGCCTGACTGGCAGCGGGCAGGTCTGTTGCGGCGCCCATACTGCGTACGGC
>NZ_JBYCKP010000555.1:0-2339 GCF_057473445.1 Acidithiobacillus sp. TH-A36
GGGCGCCAGTGGCGGTTCTGAACCCCGTAGCCAGTGCGCGCCTGGCCATTGCTGAAGCACTGACCAATCTTTGGGCGGCAGATGTGCGGGCACTGGATAACATCAAGCTCTCGGCCAACTGGATGGCGGCAGTGGATCATCCCGGCGAAGATGCCGCCCTCTTTGATGCCGTCAAGGCGGTAGCCCTGGAGGTCTGTCCTGCCCTGGATCTGGCCATTCCAGTGGGAAAAGACTCCTTGTCCATGCGCACGCTCTGGCAGGAGGAAGGGCAGGGAAAAGCGGTCGTCTCTCCTCTTTCCCTGATTATTACGGCTTTTACGCCGGTGCAGGATCTGCGCAAGACCTGGACGCCTCAGTGGGCGGCTCAGGAAGAGACGGATTTATGGCTGGTCGATTTAGGACAGGGCCGTCTGGGGGCTTCCATCCTCGCTCAGACAATGGGGCAAATGGGCGCGGAAACGCCGGACATGGATCAGCCCGAACTGTTGCGTAAACTTTTTGCGGCGCTCTGCAGTTTGCGTGAACAGGAACTCGTGCTCGCCTATCATGACCGTGCCGATGGCGGGCTGTGGGCTACGCTCTGTGAAATGTCATTTGCGAGTCGTTGCGGAGCGGATATGGTGCTGCCTGCCGGGGCCGATGTCTGGTCTTTCCTGTTTGCGGAGGAGTCGGGCGTATTACTTCAGGTAGCGGCCAAAGATCGGGAAACCGTGCGGGGCATTTTTGCGGAAATGGATCTGGACACCCGGGCTCAGTGCCTTGGTGTCGTGCAGGTCGGGCATTGGCAGCTGCGGGTACTGCAGGGTGAACAGGTATTACTGGACGAACCCGTTGCGGAGTTGCTGCAGGCATGGACTGAAAACAGTTATCAGATGGCGTCGTTGCGTGACGATCCGCAATGCGCCAAAGAAGCATTTGCCGCTGCGACCGCGACGGAAGCACCGCTTTTCGCCCGCGTTCCCTTCAGTCTGCAGACGCCCGTGATTCAACAGGGTGTGCAGCCCAAGGTGGCTATTTTGCGGGAGCAGGGCGTCAATGGTCAGACTGAGATGGCGGCAGCTTTTCACCGTGCCGGATTCACGGCTGTGGATGTCCACATGAGTGATCTGGCTAATGGACGCTATCAGCTCAATGATTTTCAGGCTTTGGCAGCCTGTGGCGGCTTTTCCTATGGCGATGTGCTGGGTGCCGGGGCTGGCTGGGCCAAGTCCATCCTGTTTCATTCAGCATTGCTGGACCAGTTTGCGGCGTTTTTTGCAGATGAATCGCGTCTGGCCCTGGGTGTCTGCAATGGCTGCCAGATGATGGCTGAATTGCGGGAAATCATTCCCGGAGCCGGGCATTGGCCATTATTTACCCGCAATCGTTCTGAGCAATTTGAAGCCCGCCTGGCCATGGTGGAAGTACTGGACTCTCCCTCTCTGTGGTTTAGCGGGATGGCCGGAACCTATGCACCGATTGTCATCGCCCATGGCGAAGGCCGTGCCCACTTTGACCGTACCACCGAAGGGTCTCCTGCACCGGTCACCATGCGCTACGTGGACGCCATGGGGCAAGTGGCACGCCACTATCCGGCTAACCCCAACGGATCGCCGGAAGGGATTACCGGGCTCTGCAACGAAGATGGTCGGGTAGCCATTTTGATGCCGCATCCCGAGCGGGTCGTGCGTAGCCTGCAAATGAGCTGGGCTCCGGCAGATTGGGGCGAATTGACCCCGTGGATGCAGATATTCACCAATGCCCGCAAAGTGCTGGGGTCCTGATGTAAATAAAAACAAAGGCACTTGGCCGCATGTGCCAAGTGCCTGTTTTAATTGGTCGGGGCGATAGGATTCGAACCTACGACATCCTGCTCCCAAAGCAGGCGCGCTACCAAGCTGCGCTACGCCCCGTCGCGGCAGAGAATAGCCGCTTGCTGCTCTGAGGTCAATCTAAACGGGAAAGTTTCCGACGCAGGCGATCCAGTTCGCTACGGGCCAGGGCGATGCCATCATTGAGGCGTTGCCGTTCCCGGTCGCTCAGATCTTTACCCTTTTGGACCAACTCTTCACTGTAAATGGCGATGGTATCCAGCAACTCTTCCACGCGTTCATTCATCCGCTCACGGGAAGCGACCACTTTGTCCCAGGCGCGATTAGCCTGATGGCGGATTTGTTCGCGGGTGCGATCGCCTGCCTGGGGGGCAAAAAGCAAAGCGGTTACTGCACCGGCAGCGGCACCCGCCAGCAGGGCGATACCCAAGGCACTATATCCAAGACCATTACTATCGTTGTCGTAATCCATCATAGTCAGACTCCTTCATCAGGTGATGACAGTGGGGGCCTTGCGGCCCGTAAGCT
>NZ_JBYCKP010000556.1:0-3515 GCF_057473445.1 Acidithiobacillus sp. TH-A36
CCATCAATCTGAAAATCATTGATGATGGCCGTCAAGGCCATAATGCCAAAACCACCGCCAGAAAAAAGCGTCAGAAAAATAACTGCGAGTGCCGGATGCATGGTATCTCCTTAACGCTCAACTACGCGGTTGACCCATTCTTTCACTTTACGAACTGCTTTTTTCTTCAGCTCTTCAGTGGGGATCGGGGCATGAACACGGGGCGGCAAATAATGGTTGGTAGGGTTGTAATTCAGTTCGGGCATCAGCTGATAGCCGCCGCGATCACGCACCGCACGACTAACCGGACTTTCCGGATCGTCCAGATCGCCGTACATACGGGCATGAGCCGGACAAGTCAGCACGCAGGCAGGCTGTCTTTCTTCTTCCGGAATTTTCATATCATAAATACGGTCAATACACAGGGTGCATTTTTTCATGGTTCCGGAGACGCGATCCAGCTCGCGGGCGCCATAAGGACAAGCCCAGGAACAATAATTACAACCCATGCATTTGTTCTGATCGACCAGAACAATGCCGTCTTCGGCGCGCTTGTAGGAAGCTCCGGTGGGACAAACCGTCACACATTCGGCGTTTTCACAATGCATACAGGACATGGGAAAATTGACGGTTTTGTTGTAGGGATAGTCCCCTATTTCAAAATGCCGGATACGGTTGAACCAGACCCCGGATGGCTTGGCGCCGTAGGGATCATAATCGGTCAGCGGCGCTGTGGTGCCACTGGTATTCCATTCTTTGCAAGCCACCGCGCAGGCATGGCAGCCCACGCAGGTGTCCAGATCAATGACTAAACCGAGTCTCATAATAGTCTCCTTGGCACGTCAGGATTTCAGATTGACGGGCTTGTGGGTATGGTAGCGCAGCACGTCAGGTGCTGGAGTATCACCAGGTAAAGGCTTCATGGTTGGGAATACGGGCCAGGTGCCTTCTTCTCCTGGTGCCGCCGGATATATTTTGACCATCAGATCGTACCAGGCCGCCTGGCCAGTAATGGGATCTGAATTGGTCAAACGTCTTTCCCCCTGCTTGGCTGGCAGCAGTTCGGAAATCAGATGATTCATCAAGAAACCGCGTGTTGCTTCAGCGGCTTCCGGCTTCAGGCCCCAGGCTCCAGATTGTTTACCAATGGCATTCCAGGTCCAGACGGTATCTTCCTGACAACCTTCAATCAGCTTGACCTGCACCCGGATTTTACCATTGTGACTTTCCACCCACACCCAGCTTTTATCGACAATCCCCATCTGCTCACCGCGCTTGCGGTTCATATACATATAGTTCTGGGCGATAATCTGACGCAGCCAGGCGTTCTGGCTGTCCCAGGAGTGGTACATCATCATGGGGCGCTGATTGACGGCAAAGAAAGGGTATTCTTTTTTGTCCACGCGCTGCTGTTCCAGCGGCTCATAAAAAGCTGGCAGCGGATCAAAATAGGTTGCCAAACGCTCACGATCCACCGGATCCTTGGGCTGAGGACCATCGTATAAACCCATGCCCGCCAGACGGAAACGCTGGAAGGTCTCGGAATACAGTTCAATGATGATGGGATCAGCCGTCGGATTGAAACCAATACGCTGGGACAGCTCCAGGTATTCCTTGTTGGCAAAGCGATAAAAAGCCATGGACTCCGGCAAGTGATACTTGAAAAATCCTTGGTTTTCGATGTAACGATCCCATTGATTGGGGTTTGGTGCCCCACGCAAGTGGGTTTCACCATCTTCACCACGCCAGCCCGCCAGGAAACCTATACCAGGAGCACGTTCGTAGTTGATGATGAAATCTTTGTAACCCGAAAAACGGGGTTCTCCATTTTCCTTGGTAAAGGCCGGAAATTTGAGACGACCAGCAATGTCCACCATGACTTCCTGCCAGGGACGCACATTACGGTCGGGCTGGAGAATTGGGTGACGGATGGAATCACAAATGGCATCCGGCTCGGAAATCGGGCGATCCAGCAGCGAGATGGCATCATAACGTTCCAGATACGTGGTATCTGGCAGAATCAGATCGCCGAAATTGACCATTTCCGAATGGAAGGCGTCTACCACCACGAGGAAGGGAATATTATATTCGCCATTCTCGTCCTTGGATTTCAGCATATCCTGAACATTGCCCGTGTTCATGGTGGAGTTCCAGCTCATGTTGGCCATGAAGAAAATCAGGGTATCAATAGCATAGGGGTCCTTATTGACCGCATTGGTGACCACCATGTGCATCAAGCCGTGGTTGGCAATAGGTGCTTCCCAGGAATAGGCCTTATCAATGCGCTTGGGCTGACCATTTTCATCAATAACCAGATCTTCCGGTGCGGTGGGGAAACCCAACGGCGAAGACTTGAGTGGCGTATTGGGCGCACTGTGCTGAGCGGGTTTGACTGCTGGCGGCACGGGCTTGGGGTAAGGTGCCTTGGACCTGAAGCCTCCGGGACAATCAATCGTACCCAGCAGTACCTGCAGCAAGTGAATGGCCCGAGCTGACTGCATGCCATTGGAATGCGCCGAAATACCGCGCATGGCGTGCATGGAAACCGGACGGCCAATGAACTTGTCATGCTTGCGTCCAGCCCAGTCCGTCCACTCTACATTGATTTCAATACTTTCCTTGAAAGCCACATGCGCCATTTCCAGCGCCAGCCGTTCAATGGTCTCGGCGGGAATGCCCGTAATTTTACTGGCATTTTCCGGAGAAAATTCGTCGCTGAGATAACGTTCCGCCAGAATCGACATGACCGTACGCACCGGCCTGCCGTCGGGGGCCGTATATTCTCCAAACATGGCTCCGGCTGAGCCCGCTTCCATGCCATTGGCGAAGCATTCTTTCTGGATATCCCAAATTATGGGATATCCTTCGGCATCACGCAGAATCAGACCGTCACCCACTTTGCCCGGTGTGTTGACGACCAGGAAAGGGGCATTGGTATAGCGTAGCAGGAAATCCCAGTCGAACTGTTCGTTCTGAAGCAGAACATGCACCATGGACAAAGCGAGCATGCCATCGGTACCAGGCTTGATGGGCACCCACTCGTCAGCGATAGCCTGATACCCCGTACGCGCAGGATTGATTCCGACAAACTTGCCACCATGACGCTTGAGTTTTTCCAGGCCGATTTTCAGGGGGTTAGAGGAGTGATCTTCGGCCACACCCCAGAGCATGAAATACTTGGTACGATCCCAATCCGGATCACCAAATTCCCAGAACGCGTGACCCAGCATATACAATCCGGCCGTAGCCATGTTCACCGAACAGAAGCCGCCATGAGCCGACCAGTTCAGGGTTCCAAACTGCTGCGCCCACAATCCGGTGAGCGCCTGCATCTGGTCTCGTCCCGTAAAATAGGCGAGTTTATTTGGATCAGTGGCGCGAATATGGGCCAATCTTTCGGTCAGGGTGTTAATAGCTTCGTCCCAGGAAATTTCCTCGAACTCTCCAGCCCCACGCTCGGTGCCGGGCTTACGCCGCAGTGGATTACGCAATTTACCCGGCGAATACTGCTTCATGATGCCTGCAGAGCCTTTGGC
>NZ_JBYCKP010000557.1:0-1838 GCF_057473445.1 Acidithiobacillus sp. TH-A36
CTAAAAACGGCAGTTGCCGTGGGTGCTTTGCAGCGACTTTTGTTTCGAGCCGTTGTTGTTCCTGGCGAAATCCAGCGCCCGTCAGGAGAGCTGTTTGAGCCCGTAGGGCGAGTTCTCTCCTGACAGCAGGATGAGCCTTAGAACAACAGGCAAGGAACAATGGAGCAAAAAGCACCCACAGCAACTGCCGTTTTTAGGATAAATAGCTTCGTGTTCAGCCAGGAACGTCACGATCAAAATTGTCCATAAAAAATGCCCCCAGCGGGATATTGGGGGAACAAAAACCTTGAATCAGACTTTTGGGGTACCCTGCTGATCGATCCAGACCTGTTTGGCCAAACCGTAACGAAAAACCGCCCATTTGGGGCCGATATCCGTAAATTCAAAAATTTCTACCAGTGGCGCAGGATCACTGAGCACATTGGGAATTTTTGCAAGATTCTGGCGCAACAGTTCGCTGGCATGCACATGATCAACATCGCTGGCCAACTGACACTTGAGTTCAACGCGACGATAGGCATTGGATGAATAGTTTTCAATGGTACCGTCCAGCACTTTGGCATTGCCGTGATAAAGCCGGTCATTGTTCGGGGTGTTGATACCGGTAAAAAAACAACCCGATTTCTTCGATGGTTCCCATGGTATCGTTTATCTGAACGAAATCTCCCACCTTGTGCTGACTGACAATAAATCACAACGCGTGTTCAATACGCAGATCCACAAGACGCACAGTAAACATTTTTTACCGTGCGCCACCAGCAAATTAGTCGCTTAGTTTTTGAGTAATAGCCGCTACGTGCTGCCCCTGAAACCGGGCAATCGCCAACTCATTGGCGCTGGGCTGACGACTGCCATCGCCTTTGGAAAGCGTTGTGGCGCCGTAGGGTGTTCCGCCCGTGATTTCATCCATGTTGGTCAGTTCCGGACAACTATAGGGCACCCCTACCACAATCATCCCTTGATGGAACAAAAAGCTGTGAAAGGACGTAATGGTCGTTTCCTGGCCACCGTGCTGGGTTGCCGTACTGGCAAATACACTGCCGACCTTTCCCACCAGTTTACCTTCCTGCCAGAGGTTTCCGGTGCGGTCCAGAAAGTTGCGCATTTGTCCGCTCATATTCCCGAAGCGCGTCGGCGTACCAAATATAATGGCATCGTAATTCGCCAGATCATCAGGATGCGCCTCCGGGGCCGCCTGCCCGGTTTTGGCATGTACCGCCGCCAGCTTTTCTGCCGACATGCTTTCGGGCACCCGCTTGATGTCCACAGTGACCCCTTCTACAGAGCTTGCCCCTTCGGCAACAGCGCCCGCCATTGTTTCAATGTGCCCCCACAAACTATGATAAAGAACCAGAACTTTAGGCATAATGCGCTCCTTTGATAATGAGAGAGGAATCGCCAGTAAAAACCTTTTGGAGGGATTTGTTAAGCAGGTATTTGTTGGTCAACATGACTCACGACTCCGCCTTTAACGCATGGTGATGCACCGATCGCCCAAACCACACATAAAAGGCCGGAATCACAAACAGGGACACCAGGGACCCAAAGCCCAGGCCACTGACAATGACCAGACCCATGGAGAATCGGGCATCGGCATTACCACCACTGGCAAAAAGCAGTGGCACGGCTCCGGCAATCATGGCTGCCACCGTCATCAAAATGGGACGTAGCCGTAAAGTGGCGGCTTCCACGACAGCATGGCGTTTGTCCAGTTGCTTTTCTTCCTGCATGACCCGGGCAAACTGCACAATCAGAATTCCCTGCTTGGCAATCAGACCAATCAGCATGACCATCCCTACTTCCGAGTAAATATTGACACTGGAAGCGCCGAGACTGAT
>NZ_JBYCKP010000558.1:0-2081 GCF_057473445.1 Acidithiobacillus sp. TH-A36
GTTGATATTGAGCCAGTGTTTACTGGAAATTGTCATTGCAAAGACTGTCAAAGATCATCAGGTGGTGCATTTATTCCGGCGATGCTTTTCCCTGAAAAAAATGTGGTTGTTTCAGGTGCAGTAAAATATTACGAATCTCAGGCAGATAGCGGAAATATTCACAAAAGAGGCTTTTGCCCGAACTGTGGTTCCCAATTGTTCGCAAGGTTCGGCCATATGCCAGGAGTGCTGGGTATAAAGGCCGGCACTTTAGATGACCCATCGAATTATGTTCCAACGATGGATTTTCATGTAAGTAGCGCTGCACCATGGGACTGCATGAATCCAGCGCTACCTAAAAAGCAGGGGGCGGCACAAAGCTAACGATTGTGCATCTCAAATCTATTTGGCCGACAGCTATCGCCAGTGTGCTGCACAAGTACGCGTTGTGCCGCTACACAATGAGGTCAAAACTGGAATCTTGGCTGGCGTTCTTCGTCAGGCCGACATATCCCCCGAAGATTTCATTGCGGCACAGCGATTCTGATGATGCCCAACCCTTCGCTCCAGCCGACCGGCTACAGCGGGCTTCGACCGCTTTCGCCGTCGGCTGAGCTGGTATGTCATGTTAAAAAATCGGCCTTGAGCAACCGTGCGTAATAGCGTACGCTTAAATCCAGGGAGGGGGAAGCATGACCATACTCAACGCGACAGAGGCGAGATCGAAGCTGTACAGCCTTATCGATGAAGCCGCAGATTCTCATCAACCCATTGTCATAAAAGGCAAACGCGGTAACGCTGTTCTGATTTCGGAAGAAGATTGGAATGCGATATCTGAAACGCTCCATTTGCTTGCCATCCCGGGAATGCGCGAGTCGATTCAAGAGGGCATGAAAACGCCAGCGTCTGAATGTGCGAAGGATCTCGATTGGTGAGGTGGCGGCTGGTTTATACCCCGCACGCGCAAAAAGATGCGAAGAAGCTCGCTGCATCAGGCCTGAAGGAAAAGGCAGTGAACTTGCTGAAGGTGCTTGAGGAAAATCCTCATCAAAATCCACCGCCATACGAAAAACTCGTTGGTGATCTTGCTGGCGCATATTCCCGCCGAATCAATATCCAGCACCGCATTGTGTACGAAGTCCTGGAGCAGGAGCATATCGTCAAGATTTTGCGACTATGGACACATTACGAATAAAGAAAGATATAACTCGGCGTTGGGGATTATAAAAGGAGTACATTTTGAGTGGCGTAGTCAATTGCACTTCCATTGAAGAAGTCCGTTCGAACATCGACCGCATAGACCGTCAGATTGTCGCCCTTCTGGCTGAACGTGGAAGCTTTACCAAACCCTAACATGTTCCGCCTACCGCCGCTAACGCAAACCGTCAGCTCTATGATAGGCCTATCGTCGTCGCTGGGAACACTTTGCGCAGATTGGCGTCCATCGTCACGAGCTTTACGTCGAGTTGCCTGGCCAGTGCAATGAATTCGCAGTCGTAGGCGGAGCATCCGCTGTCGCGGGCCAGAGTCAGCACCTCAAATGAGTCCACGTCGTATTCATGATCCGCCAGTAGTGTCTCTGCTTCACGCTGGATACGAAATGCCTGATCGAATTCAAGCAGCTTCTTTCGTATATACAGAGCCAATATATTGCGCAGCTCACTGCGCCACAGCAGCGGCGCAACCCAGTCAGGGTCCCGCTCAAGCAGCCGTTCGGCTTCCGCTGTGAATTCGCCTGGCAGGTACAGGTAGGCAATAACGTTCGAGTCAACTACGATCATCGCCGCCCTTGCCGCTTGAATTCATCAATGTCCTTCGCTGCAAATGCCCCCTGCTCCAGTGGTGCGCGCAACGCGCGGGCGCGCGTGATCCTGTCCGAGGCAGTCGCCTTGCGCGGCAGCAGCGCCGTCTCAAGCACAGAGATTGCTTCATTGTTAAGGCTGCGCCGGTGTACTTCTGCTGTCTCCTTCAAGCGCGCGTATACGTCGTCCGGGATACCCTTCAGGGTCAAAGTCGTAGGCATGCCAATCTCCAACCAAATTGGCACCATTATGGTTTCGGTCTTGGTTCAGGTCAACGGCGGTGCCCTTCGCAGGCAGAGG
>NZ_JBYCKP010000559.1:0-3245 GCF_057473445.1 Acidithiobacillus sp. TH-A36
AGGCACTTCAGCAGAAATGGATGCTGGCTTTCGGGACCGGATAAAACAGTTGCAGGCGGCACAAGGCCTTCAGTCGGCACTCCCCACTGATCTGCAGGCCACCCTGCGCCCCTATCAGGAAGAGGGGTATCTCTGGGTGATGCGTCTGGCCGAGGCTGGCTTCGGTGCTTGTCTGGCTGACGACATGGGGTTGGGAAAGACTTTGCAGGCCATTGCCGTACTCCTCGCCCGAGCGTCCAACGGTCCCGCACTGGTGGTGGCGCCCACCTCAGTCTGCGGTAACTGGCGTGCAGAACTGGAGCGATTTGCTCCCGGTCTCCATGTCATGGTCTATGGTGCAGGGGATCGCAGTACGATCCTTGAAACAGCTGGTCCCCGGGATGTGGTTATCGTTTCCTATACCCTGCTGCAACAGGCACAGACGCAATTTGCCGCACGCCGCTGGTACAGCGTGGTCGCGGACGAGGCACAGGCTATCAAAAACGCCACCACCAAACGCTCCATGGCGCTCTTTGATTTGCACGCGGATTTTTGTCTGGCCCTTTCTGGAACGCCGGTGGAGAATCGCCTGACAGAACTCTGGTCTATCCTGCGCTTCTGCAATCCCGGTCTTCTGGGACCGCAATCCCGTTTCAATGAGCGCTTCGCAGTACCCATCGAACGGGACCGCAACCGCGATGCGCAACGATTATTGCGTCGACTGGTCGCCCCCTTCATTCTCCGACGTACTAAAAGTCAGGTGTTGCAGGACCTTCCACCACGTACCGAAATGACGCTGACCTTGACCCCAGATCCCGAAGAGGCGGCGCTCTATGAAGTACTGCGCCGTCAGGCCCTTGCCGAATCCGAAAACGCCTTGCAAAGCGGAGAGAATCAGGCGCAATTTCACATCCTGGCCCAACTGACCCGCCTGCGCCGGGCCGCTTGTGATCCGCGCCTCGTGAATCCGGATCTCGGCATCGTTGGGGGCAAAGTCAAAGCATTCGCGGAACTCGCTGCGGAGCTCGCGGAGAATGGTCATAAGACGCTGGTATTCAGCCAATTCGTCGATTTTCTGACTTTGTTGAGGGCACCATTGGATGATGCAAATATTGCGTATCAATATCTGGATGGCGGTACGCCAGCGGCAGAGCGCGACCGCCGCGTCGCCGCATTTCAGGCGGGTGAAGGCTACCTCTTTCTGATCAGCCTCAAAGCGGGTGGTTTTGGGCTCAACCTCACCGCAGCCGATTATGTGATCATAGCCGACCCTTGGTGGAACCCCGCCGCCGAAGATCAGGCTGCTGGCCGTGCGCATCGCATTGGTCAGCATCGTCCTGTGACCGTCTATCGTCTGGTTACACAAGGGACGCTGGAAGAAAAAATCATCGCCCTTCACCATGAAAAACGGGCCTTGGCCGAAGGTGTGCTTACCGACGGAGGAGAGGGCACAACATTGCCTTCCAGTGAGGAGCTGCTCTCCTTAATGCGTGAGGCACATATTCCCAAGAGTTGAGGCTTGAAAAGCGGGTTTGGGTAATACTACTTATATCCTTGCGAAAGGTCGCTTTGCAGCGATTGCGGACATTCGCACTTGTCCATACTATGATGCACGGATGAAACATGTTATTGCCGAATTTAATTCATTCGTTAGGCAAGCAATAAACTGGGTAGCCCTACGGAGTAGTTAGTGCCTGACAGAAAAAGGGCGTTTTTTCAAAATTCCGTCGCGTAAAATCTGAGCGAAATGATGAATGGATAGAATTTAATACCCGTTTTTACAAATACGGAAGATATTATGCACATTTTTAATGATTTCAGCCGATTTTCGACAGCCGTTTCCCTGAGAAGTTCGGTAACGCTTCAAAAATTCTATCCGTTAAGCCGTTTTTCGATAGATACATCGTTGCTCCGCCTCCCGGGCCATTAAAACAGCCCCTAATCGATGCATGCTGTTCTAAGGCGTTAATCGCCGACTCAACCGCCGAATGCTGGTGGCGTAGACGGACGAATTCAGGATCCGACTCTCGCCTTTTTTCTTCTGCAGATGGACGCCCTTTTTTCGGTAAAACGACCATGGGTAGTATTTCTCTGAGCGCAGCCTGATTGGCTGGACTATGAAATCCTTTATCAAAACTCATGGAATGTACGTCACTAAAACGGGACTGGGTTGCTTGGGTCATCGGGACCGCCAACTGGTCATCGGTCGTCTGCCCCATCACCGCATGGTGCAGAATAAAACGGTGCTGATCTTCGACGATACACACCCGCAAACCCAATTCTACGGGAACCCCTGCTTTTCCTTTGCTGATCCATTCCGTGTGGGGTTCAAAGATCGAAAAAACCTTTTCGCTGTGTGGAATTTTTTCGCCGCGTAATACCCGGCGACGGATTTGGTCGATCTGTCGACGGGCATGTTTGAGGTAACCCTCGAGGGCTTGTGCGGCATCGGAGAGGCCTTCTGCTTGCAAAGCATGAGCGGTCTCTGTGGCCCGTGCGACATGCTGCTCAGCCAGAGCCAGATAATCCGCATAGGTTTCCCGCATCCGCACTTCATGTGCCGCACGCTTCTGCGGGTCTTGCGCCGTTGAGTGTTTTATTTTCTGGAGAGTCCGGTAGCTTTTTTTGAAGCGGTTCAATTGATAGCGCCATTGTCGCCACGTCGTCGAGCCGAGGAATGGGTCTGCCTGGCTTGCCGTTTCTATGGTTTTCCGAATCGCATCCAGCAGCAGGTTAATATCGGCCGGATAATGCACCCGCGTTTCTACGACGAAAGAATCACACCGCACGCTGAGCCCTTCTTCGGCTTTTTTTTTGAGCAGAACATGCCCCGCCTGCACCACTTCCTGATTGATCCGATCCAATATTTCCGGGGTAAACAATCTCAGGTTATCTTTGATGGTTTGCAGATGGTACCGTTGATCGGTATTTTCGCCCCATTCTCCATGCCCCAGCATTTCCCGGATGACCAGATGATGGTTGGCTAAATCATGGATGCGATCGTAATCTGCGTTAAGACCCAGCCGCATCGTACCCAACACCAATATTTTCCAGAGGGCCATTCCAGGGCGGCCTTTTTCGGCGCTGACCAGGGTTTTGCCATCGGCTTGTACGGGGCGCATATCCTCCAGGATGGTAAATACCCGTTCCCGGAGTTCCGGTTGCATATAAATGTGTTGAAGGCCACGCAAGAGTCGCGGAATATCATCCCGCGACTTGGGATCAATCTGGATAGCAGAAATATCGGTTTCTCCAAAAACCATTTG